>DVEE01000069.1 GCA_015295885.1 Leptolyngbyaceae cyanobacterium M65_K2018_010 | reverse complement strand
AGTATTGACGGAGCTGCTTTTTCTTCGCCGTTGTCTGGGACAAGCCAACCAAATCCAGCAACTCCACAATACGGCGCTGCTGGGCCGCGGCGGAGAGACCAAACAGCCCCGCCGTGTACTGCAAAAACTCCCAACCGGTGAGAAAGTCGTAGAAGTAAGGATTTTCAGGCAGGTAGCCAACTCGCTGCTTAACGGCTCGATCCACCTGGCCGGTACCCGCCGTAGGGCGAATAATCCCCAAGAGAGTTTTCAGCAGGGTGGTTTTGCCGGCACCATTGGGTCCCAATAACCCAAAGGTTTCTCCCCGATAGATAGTCAAGGTGCAATCCTGCAGGGAGGTCACCTGCTGGTTGAGCCAAAAGCCGGTGCGATAGGCCTTACCTAACCCCTCGGTCGCCACCATAATCGGTCGGGGGGCACTGGCTAAGGGGGTATCAGTAACCGACAAAGGACTGCTCATAGGGCCGGTAAAAATCCACATCAATCAACGGGCTGGGCCCGTTGTCCTAGGTTAGGACACCTCAATCTAGGCCCATGAATCTAGGCCCATGGCTTTCCTCCAGACCACGGCCTAGTCGCTAGGGTATCCTACCGCAGACATCAGGCCCGATTTGTGTCAGGGTTAAGAAGTTACAGGGAACCTAGTGGCTAATAACCCTCCTCCCCTGGTTTAATCAATCGTTATACCCCCGAGCCCTATGGATCGTTCAAAACTAGTTGCCCTTATGACTGGCGCGATCTCACTGCTACTAGCCATCGGTTACCTACTGCTGGTGCAGATTCTAGATTTTCGGGGCGAGATGGTACCGGCACCAATTTCCACCCTGCTAACCTGGCCGTGGTTAGGGCTTTTGTGCCAAAATTGCCTGAATATCAGCTGATGGGCCTCGGGGCACTAGCTGGTTCCAGTCCCCTATCCCCATGGCCACTCCAGGCGGTCAGTTCGCTGGTGGGATATTCGGTGGCTTCTGTTGATATTCTAGGATGCGCCCGGGGAGTGTGCTGAAGGAATCTAGGGGCTAGCAGGGGGAATGGCTGAAGGGTTGCAAAGACGAACTTTGAACCGGGTCGGTGGCAGCAGCCCCACCCTTGAATATGGCGATATGTATGGTGATTCAGGAGATGCTAGAGCAACCATTTCGGGCTGAAACCTTGATAGATCTGTTAAGTAGGCGGGCCCAGCAGACTCCTGACCGGGTCATCTATCGATTTCTTCCCGATGGCGTCCCTGACCAAGCCGAGGAGATTACCTATGCCGCCCTGCAGGAACGCGCCCAGGCGATCGCGGTATTACTGCATGATTTAGGTTGTCTCCATCAGCCCGTGCTGTTGCTCTATCCAGCCGGCTTGGACTACATAGCGGCCTTTTTAGGATGCCTGTATGCTGGAGCGATCGCGGTGCCCGCCTCCCCCCCCCGCCCCAACCGCTCCCTGGATCGGATTGAGTCGATGGTGCAGGATGCCGGCGCTACTCTGGCCCTCACCGACGGAGCAACCTTGGCTAAGCTAGAGCGCCGGTTAGGGGATTCTCCGGCCCTGCGATCGCTCTACTGCCTCAGCACCGACGGGCTAGAGACCCGCTTGGCCCAGCAATGGCAGCCCCCTGCAGTGACCACCGATAGTCTGGCCCTCCTTCAATACACCTCGGGGTCTACGGCGGCCCCCAAGGGGGTGATGATTAGTCATGGCAACCTGCTGCACAATTCTGAGCTGATTAGTCGTTGCTTTGGCAACACCCCTGAGAGCCGGGGCGTTTCCTGGCTGCCGCCTTACCACGATATGGGGCTAGTAGGAGGCATTTTACAACCCCTCTACGTGGGGGCGGAAATGACCCTGATGGCCCCGGTGTCCTTTTTGCAGCGGCCCCTACGCTGGCTTGAGGCGATCGCCCATTACCGAGCTACCACCAGTGGCGGCCCCAATTTTGCCTACGACCTCTGCCTGCGCAAGACCACCCCAGAGCAACGGCAAGGATTAGATCTAAGCGGTTGGGAACTGGCCTTCACCGGGGCAGAACCGATCCACCAGGAGACTCTCACTGAATTTGCTACCGCCTTCGCTCCCAGTGGCTTTCGCTCCCAGGCCTTTTATCCCTGCTACGGTATGGCCGAAACCACTCTGATGGTGACCGGAGCCACTCAGAAGGCGGACCCTAAACATCTGGTGGTGCAGGCCTCAGCCTTGCAACGCAATCAGGTGATTCCGGTAGCCCCCGCCCACCCCGAAGCCGCCCGCCCCATTGTCAGTTGCGGCCACCCCGCCATTGCCAACCAGGTCTGCATCGTTGACCCAGAAAGCCACCGACCTTGCCCACCCCAGGTGATCGGAGAAATTTGGGTGCGCCAATCCCCCAGCATTGCCCAGGGGTACTGGCGACGGCAGGCCGAAACAGTCTACAGCTTTCACGCGACCCTGGCCGATGGCAATGGGGAAACCTTTTTGCGCACCGGCGACCTAGGCTTTCTCCACGAGGGCAATCTCTACGTCACCGGACGACTCAAGGATCTAATCATCATTCGGGGCCGCAACCACTATCCCCAAGATATTGAGGCCACCGTGGAACAGGCCCATCCCGCCCTCAGTAAAGGCAGCTGTGCCGCCTTTTCGGTGATTTTAGGCAATACCGAACAACTGGTCGTTGTCCAAGAATTAGAACGGAGCGCTCTGCGTTCCGTCGATGCGGAGGCGGTGTTTGCCGCCATTCGTCGTCAAGTGGCTGAGCAGCATGATTTACAAATTGGGGCGATCGGGCTTTTGCGTCCCAACGCCATGCCCAAAACCTCCAGCGGCAAAATCCAGCGCCATCGCTGTCGGACTGGTTTTTTGGATGGGCAGCTTGATTTTGTCTACAGTTGGCAGGCCGATGACCCCAGCCCCGCCCTAGAGATATGGGAGTCGATCAGCGCCGCCAGCGCTACAGAAACGGCGACACCGCCTACCCTGGCGGCTAGGGAGTCCACGGTGCAGGTCATGACCGAGGTGAAGGTGTTGCCTCGTCCAGTCCCTACCCTGACTACGCCCAAGGCTATTCAAACCTGGATGGTAGACTGGCTGGCCAAAACCTTGAAAGTGCCGACCACCAGTCTAGATGTTCGGCAGCCGTTGGCGGAGTATGGGCTCGATTCCATTACTGCTGTGGAGTTGGCCGAAGCCCTGGAATCGACCCTGGGGGTTCCCCTATCGCCTACCCTAGCCTACGAGTATCCCACCATCGAAGCCCTGGCCGCCTACCTGGCCGCGGCCCAGGCTCCCGCCCAGGCTCCCAGGGTTGAACGATCGGCCCGGAGCCGTGAGGACACCGAGGTTGAGCAACTGGTGCAGGAGCTGACGCGGCTTCCAGAGGCTGAGATTCAAGCCCTCTTAGACACGCCAAGCATTGACTGGAGTTAGGGAGCAAGCCTGTGAACGATTTAGCCCGGCGAATTTCAACGCTTTCGCCCGAGCAACGGCTGCAGCTAAAGGTACGGCTGGGGGAAAAGAAAGGCGTCCCGGAACCGATCGCCATTGTCGGCATGGGCTGCCGCTTTCCCGGCGCACCCCAACTTCAAGCTTATTGGCAGTTACTCACCCAGGGCCAGGATGCGATCCGCGACATTCCCCGCGATCGCTGGCCCCTTGAGCACTTCTACGACGCCGACCCAGCCCAACCCGGCAAGCACTACTGCCGCCAGGGCGGCTTTCTGGAACAGATTGACCAGTTTGACCCGGAATTTTTTGGCATTGCTCCTCGGGAAGCCAAGTACATTGACCCCCAGCAGCGACTGTTACTGGAGGTGATGTGGGAAGCCCTCGAGGATGGGGCGATTGTGCCCCAAGACCTGAGCGGCACCCAAACCGGCGTATTTGTCGGAGCCTCGACCCTGGACTACGGCCAATTTCTGCTGCAGCAGGACGACCAGATTGGCCCCTATACCGCCACCGGTCTGGCCTCGACCATGCTAGCCAACCGAATGTCCTACCTGCTCAATTTTCAGGGCCCTAGCCTGACGGTGGATACCGCCTGTTCCTCCTCTTTGGTGGCGGTGCATCTGGCCTGTCAGAGTTTGTGGCGGGGAGAGTCCACCCTAGCCCTGGTCGGGGGCGTCAATGTGATGATTACGCCCTCCCTCACCATCGGCTTTAGTAAGCTCACCGCCCTGTCGCCGGATGGCCGCTGCAAAGCCTTTGATGCTGACGCCAACGGCTTTGTCCGCTCCGAGGGGGCCGGGGCGGTGGTGCTGAAACCGCTGACCCAAGCCCTAGCCCAGGGCGATCGCATCTACGCCCTGATTCGCGGCGGTGCCATCAACCAGGATGGCCGCACCAACGGCCTTACTGCCCCTAACCGGGAAGCCCAGGAACAGGTGCTGCGAG
Organism: Leptolyngbyaceae cyanobacterium M65_K2018_010; assembly: GCA_015295885.1. Classification (GTDB taxonomy): domain Bacteria; phylum Cyanobacteriota; class Cyanobacteriia; order Phormidesmidales; family Phormidesmidaceae; genus Nodosilinea. The sequence continues at coordinate 1,774 of DVEE01000069.1, read as the reverse complement.
CGGCCTACCGCCAGGCCCGGGTGCCCTTGGCCCAGGTCAGCTACATCGAAGCCCACGGCACCGGTACTCTGCTGGGCGATCCCATTGAGGCCAAGGCCCTGGGTAATGTGTTTGGCCCCAGCCACCAGTTCAGCCCCCCGATTCGCCTAGGTTCGGTAAAAAGCAACATTGGCCACACTGAAGCCGCCGCCGGTATCGCTGGCTTGATTAAGGTAGCCCTCTGCCTCAAGCACCAGACCTGGGTGCCCAGCCTCCACTTCCATCGGCCTAATCCCTACATTCCGTTCGACCAACTGCCCCTGCGGGTGCAGACCGAGCGAGAACCCTGGCGCGATTTTTCTGAGCATGCGATCGCGGGCGTCAGTTCCTTTGGCTTTGGCGGCACCAATGCCCACCTGGTCTTGCAGGCTCCCCCTCGCCTCGCCTCAGAAGGAACTGAAACACCTGCCTCCCCCCTAGAGCGACCTGGTCATCTCTTCACCCTCTCAGCCCGCAGTGAATCAGCCCTGCGGATCCTGGCCCGCCAGTACCTGACCCAGCTCCAGAACCTGCCCGAGCAGGAGTTAGCCAACCTCTGCTACACCGCCAACACGGGTCGCACCCGTTTCCCCTACCGGCTAGCCACCTGGGCCACCACCCCGACAGCGTTGCAGCAATCCCTCCTGGCCTTTGCCGGGGGAACAGATACCAGCTCTGACTCGGTTTTGAAAACTGCTTTGCCGGGGGCGGGGGAGGCACCGGCCTTGGTCTGGCTGTTCACCGGCCAAGGGGCCCAGTATCCGGGCATGGGCCAACAACTGTACCAGACCCAACCCGTCTTTCGGGCCGCCCTGGAGCGCTGCGATGAGATTCTCCGGCCCTACCTGGAGGATTCCTTGCTGACCGTACTCTATCCCGACGCGCCCGAGGATCCGCGGCTGCACCAAACCGCCTATACCCAGCCCGCCCTGTTTGCCCTGGAGTATGCCCTGGCCGAGCTCTGGCGTTCCTGGGGGGTGCAACCGGCGGCGGTGCTGGGCCACAGTGTCGGGGAATACGTGGCCGCCTGCGTGGCGGGAGTGTTCAGCCTGGAAGAGGGGTTGAAACTGATTGCCCAGCGGGGGCAGTTGATGCAGTCCCTACCGGCCAATGGCCTGATGGCGGCCGTGATGGCCGATGCGGAGACAGTCGCCGCAGCGATGGCTCCCTACGGGGAGGCGGTGGCGATCGCCACCCTGAATGGGCCGCACAATACCGTCGTGGCTGGCCTGCGAGAGCCACTCAAGGACCTCCTAGAAGACTTGAAAAACCGCCAGATTGCCGTCACCCCCCTGGCCGTTTCCCATGCCTTTCACTCTCCTTTAATGGAGCCCATTCTCAATGTGTTTGAGCATCTGGCCCGCCAAGTGGACTTCCAGCCACCCCAAATTCCCCTGGTGGCCAATCTGACCGGGCAATTCCTGGCTCCAGGGGAAACTCCGGATGCCACCTACTGGCGTCGCCAGGCCCGCCAGCCCGTGCGCTTTGCGGAGGGTATCGCCAGCCTACACCAGCAGGGCTACACCCACTTTCTGGAAATCGGCCCCCATCCGGTACTGTCGCGCTTGGGGCAACAGTGCCTGCCCCAGACAGACAGCCGCTGGTTCCCCTCCCTCTGGCGCCAGCGGGATGATTGGGCCACCCTCAGCCAGAGCCTCAGCCAGTTGTACCTCCATGGGGTGGCCATCGATTGGCAGGGGTTCGACCAACCCTACCGCCGCCGCAAGCTGGCCCTGCCCACCTACCCCTTTCAACG
>DVEE01000364.1 GCA_015295885.1 Leptolyngbyaceae cyanobacterium M65_K2018_010 | reverse complement strand
ATCTCGTAGTAGTTCCGAAAGTTTTGCATAGGGTCGGTGGCGGTGGGCAAAAAATCAGACGTCAACGGATCGGAGGATGTGGACAACCCTGGGGATTACAGCCATTCATCCCGCTCCGCCCAGTTGCTATCGTCGTCGGAGTTAGCGGGGGACGGCGGGGCAGGGGGCCGCCGGCGGGGCAGGGCAGTCTGGCTCCAATCATCGGCAGGGCGCGGGGCTGGGTTGGGCCGGGTCTGGGGTCGGCTGGGTGGAGCCCAGGGATCCTCGTCCCAGTCCTCTGCAATCGGGGGCGCGGCTTCAGCCGGTGGAAAGGGAGCGGCACCGGAGTCCGAGGCCTGTCCCTGACGCCGATAGGGGGGCGGCCCAGGCGGGGAGTAGGCCGGGGCCGGCCGGTCAGGGTAGGTTGGCCCCGATCTAGGGTTACCGTAGCCCCGATCGCCCGGCTCAGGATTGGCATAGTCGCGGGCATCGATGGTGCGATCGTAGTCCCCTGGAACATCCTGGGACGGGGTGTAGCGATCGCTGGCGGATGGGGGCTGGCCGTAGGCTTGATCCCCATAGCCCGGACGGTCATAGTCGGGTTGGCGAGGGCGGCCCCGGTCGTACCGGCTCTCGCTGGGACGGTCGTAATCTCTGCCCCTGGAGCCACGGCGATCGGAGTCGGAGGGTCCATAGGGGCGATCGCCGTAGGAGGGTTCACCGTAGCTCTCCTGGCCATAGTCTGAGCGACCGTAGCTCGGTCCTTCGTAACCACGACGACCATAGCCGGGATTGTCGTTGAACCCCGGGCGATTGTCGTAGGCCGGGCGATTATCCCTAGCACCGCCGTAGGGGTCGTAGGAGCGGTCTCCGTAGCCAGAGCCCCCGCCCCCGTAGGCAGGAGCGTCTCGGAAGGGCGGCTCTCCGTAGCGCGCCCCCCCCCGATTGCGACTGTCGTAGTCCCAATCGTCATCCCAGTTGCCCCAGCTGTTGCCCTGGTAGCCGTAGTTAGGACGGGCGTCCAGATCGTCGTCAAAGGAAAAGGTTTTCTTCAGGGTATTGCCAATCTGCCCCAGAATGCCGCCTTCTTGATCATCCTCGGCCTCGTAGAGGTAGGCTTCTCGGTTGAGGTCGTAGAGTTCGTCCTGCAACTCAGCCTGGGCAATATCTAGCCCTCGCTCGTCCCCCTGGTCCAGGTAGTCCCGTAGTTCCTGCACCAGCCCCTCAATGCGGCGACGGCGATCGCGGGCAAACTGCATGCCAAAGTCGAGGGCCACCTCCCGCAACAGACGTTCTGCCTGGAAGGTCAAGGCTTCAGCCCGGTTGCGCTTTTCCACCCGCTCCCGTTGCAGGCGATCGGTTTCAGCGTACTCCTCGGCTTCCTGGATCATGCGTTGCACTTCGCTTTCATCCAGATTGGCGGCCCCCTGCACGGTCAGGCTCTGCTCACGGCCAGTGGTGCGATCCATGGCCGAAACCTGTAGGATGCCATTGGCATCAATATCAAAGGACACCAGCACCTGGGGAACGCCCCGGGGGGCCGGAGGAATACCCATCAGCTTGAAGCGCCCCAGGGATTTATTGTCAGCGGCCATTTCCCGCTCGCCCTGCAGCACATGCACCTCGACGGAGGTTTGATTATTTTCCGAGGTGGAAAAAATGTCCGATCGCCGCACCGGAATGGTGGTGTTGCGAGGAATCACCTTTTTCATAACGCCGCCGATGGTCTCCAACCCCAAGGACAGAGAGGTCACATCCAGCAGCATGATGTCCTGCACTTCCTGGGTCAAAATACCCGCCTGGATGGCGGCCCCCACCGCAACCGCCTCATCGGGGTTGACATTTTGGTTGGGTTCCAAGCCAATCAGCGATCGCACCAACTCTTGGGCCATGGGCATGCGGCTACCGCCCCCCACCAACACCACCTCGTCGATGTCGTTGGGGGTCAGGTTAGCGTCGGCCAGGGCTTGTTTGAGCGGTCCCCGCAGGCGACTCACCAGGTCGCCGCACAGCCCTTCAAATTGGGAACGGCTGAGCCGGGTTTCCAGGTGCTTGGGGCCGTCCTTGGTGGCGGTAATAAAGGGCAGACTAATTTCCGTAGTAACCACCCCAGATAGCTCAATCTTGGCCTTTTCCGCCGCCTCGGTTAACCGTTGCAGGGCCTGCCGATCCTTACGCAGATCGATGCCTTCCTGGTCTAAAAACTGCTCCGCCAGCCAGTCCACAATCTTTTTGTCAAAATCGCCTCCCCCCAATTGGGTATCCCCGGCGGTGGAGCGCACCTCAAACACCCCATCGCCCACATCTAGGATGGAGACATCAAAGGTGCCGCCGCCCAGGTCAAACACCAAAATGGTTTGGTTATAGGTTTGGTCTAACCCGTAGGCCAGGGCCGCAGCGGTCGGTTCATTGAGAATGCGTTTAACCTCCAGCCCGGCGATGCGACCGGCGTTGCGGGTAGCCTGTCGCTGGGCATCATTGAAGTAGGCCGGCACCGTAATCACCGCGCCGGTAACCGCCTGCCCCAGGTAGCGGCTGGCTTCATCGGCCAGCTTGCGCAAAATCATGGCGGAAAGCTCTTCCGGGGCAAAGTCCTTTTCTAAGCGGGGGCAGCGGATTTTAATGTTACCGACTTCATCGCGACGAATGGTGTAGGGCACCCGTTTAGAGGCCGCATCCAGTTCGGCATACTTACGACCCATGAAGCGTTTGACGCCGTAAAAGGTATTTTGGGGATTGAGGACGGTCTGACGCCGAGCCATTTGCCCCACTAGGCGCTCTCCCTCTTTACTAAAGGCCACCACCGAAGGCGTCGTACGCATGCCCTCAGCGTTGGCAATCACCACTGGCTTGCCACCTTCCATAACAGAGACAACTGAGTTGGTGGTGCCCAGGTCGATGCCAACTACTTTTCCCATTCCCTTTGGCGTCTCCTTATCATCGGTCCGCGTACTGTAGGCAGGCTAGCATCGGGAGGGCCTTGCTTCTGCCGCCTTACTTACATCTTTCTTAATGATAGTCTGTCGTGACCTAGCCTTAAATTTTAGCGCCTGGACTAGGGATCAGAAGGCGAGAGGGGAGCGGCTCACACCAGGAATCTCCAAGCGGCTGATTTTTTTTGCTATGCTTAGGGACTGAACGCGGATGTGGCGGAATTGGTAGACGCGCTAGATTTAGGTTCTAGTGTCTTCGGACGTGAAGGTTCAAGTCCTTTCATCCGCATGGTGAACTTGCTCCCCATTGACGGTCCGGCCTGGCAAATTGACGGCCCGGCCTGGCAACCCGGCGGCTGGACTATTACCTTATCGTGGCATGGCCCCTGGCCGACCCCGTTTCTCCCCGCCCCAGCCGGGAACAGGGCCAAGGGTCGAGCTGTCCTGGTAGCGGGGCTAATCGCCCAGCCTAATCGAGCTGATGGACGAGCAGAGGCCCCATGGGCTAGCAAACACTGGAGCCCCCAATGATTCGACGTGGCTGGTTTAAGCCCCTGCGCTGGGGGGCGATTGCCCTGCTAACCACCTTTTGGGTAGCGCAGTTATCCCCCTACGGAGCGTTGGCGGCCTGGGGACAGGCCCCCCAGACCGATGGATTCACCCCTGGGTTCACCATCGGACGTGACTGGCCCAGGGCGGCCGCCCTGGATGAGGCCACCCTGCTGGCCCAACTCCAGGATTTGCCCCAGGGCAGCATTGCTCTGCCCAACTTTGACCCCGGCGTGAACGGGTTTCAATTTTCTAACCAGGAGCTGATTCAGGCCATTGATCTGCAGCGCAATTCCAGGGCCTGGGAAGCGGTGATGACCGAGCAACTGCAACAGTTATTTGGTACCCAGGTTTGCATTGGTCAGGGGGCGAACACCTGTGTGCTCACGGCGGCGGCCCAGGATTGGTTGAAAACCCAGCTCGGCCGGATGAACCAGGGCATTTCAGAGGGCATGGCAGCGGCGGTGCTCTCCCTCTGGCAACCGCGACCGCCGCCTCGCCTGCCCTGGTGGCAACAGTTAATTAATTTTTTGCTGGGGCGTACGGTGTTTGGTCTGGCCCGTACCCTGTTTAATCTGCAAACCTACATCGCCAACCTGTTTTTGCTGCAGAACGTGCCGGAGGTGTTTCAGCAAACCCAGGCGATTCGGGATAGCCGCACCCCCACTCAAATTTTGCTATCGATCCTGAATATTTTCCTCACCGGCTCCCTGGATCCCTTTACCATGGGCATTTACCGGGTACTGGAGGGGGTGCTCACCGAGGGCCATGCCCTGACTCCTTACCGGATTAGCGATCGCGGCCAGGGCCAATACTGGGTCTATGTCTACGACAGTAACTACCCGGCCGGCCGACCCAACAGCCCCAAGGACCTGCATGTGGAGTTTGACACGGTAGCCGATACCTGGGTTTATCAGCCCACGCCCAATGCTCCAGGGTTCAAGGGCGATGCCCAGAGCAAAACCCTAGATTTGACCCAGCTCTCCTGGCGCCAACCGGCCACAGCCAATGCCCCGACCCTCACCGGTCCCTTCACCTGCCCCTTTTGCAGCCCAGAGTCAGCCGCCGAGCAGCCCCCTGAACCCACCGTGGACATTACCCTGACCGGAGCCGGGGTGATGACGGTGACGCCCTTTGGCCTGGAATCCGCCCTCTGGGCCACCACTTCGGCCCAGGAGCCGGTAGCCCTGGTGCCCTTTAAGGGGGGGCTCAATCGCGAGGTGCCGGCCAGTTACCACCTACCCGCAGAGAGCTTAAATCGGCCCTTGCAGATCACCCTAACCGGCCTTGCCGATGGGGCCATCCCCCCCTCCACCCTGCAAGTGACCGGACCGGGCTATACCGCTAACTTTGCAGGCCTGACCCTGAGGCCCGATCAGACCCTCACCCTGTTTGTCGTCCCCAACACCACCGGGCCTGAACTCACCTTTGTGACCCAACAGGCTACGGCGATCCCCAAACTCTCCATTCACCTCAGCGACGAAACCCGCACCTACCAGTTTGATTCCTCAACGGCGGCAGGCTATGCGCGGACGGAACGACGGGTCTCTAGAAGTTCTGGCTTTGAGATTAGCGACTTAAAGTTGCCCCCCGGTCAGCGGGTCGGTCTCTCGGCCAAGGAGGACCTCAGACGGTTGTACTTTGGTGATGATGATTGGGCCCCCAGCCAGTATGGCCTCAAGGTTGTGAACCGCATGGTGATTCGCGATCGCATCCAGGTGGGGCAAACTCAGCCCGACTTTCTCAACTACACCCTCACCTATGAAGAAGAAATGCGGGCCAGAAACATCCAGGTGGATGGGCAAACCCAGGCCTTTTTTGACTACGATCCCGCCTTTGTGGACCCCGCCGATAAACCTCGGGAAGACCTGGTGGCCGCCTTTGAACAACGGAACTTTCCCATCACCATTGCCTACGAACCGTTGACCGCCATTGCGGGCGAGCCTGGTCCCCTAACAATGGTGCCGTCGGGGCAGGAACCCATGGCTCAGCGCGTGTTTCAGGCCTCGGTACGCAAGCACGGAAAAGAGTAGAACCCAGGTACGAGAAAGCCCCAGGGGGACCGAATGGGAAATCCGACCCTGGCCTCAGGCTGGTGATCGGGCCATATCGACGATCTTCTTGATAAAACTGGCGGTGGGTACGGCTAGCAGCAGGCCCAGGAAGCCAGCGAATTTGGCTCCAACCAACAGCACCAGAATCACCACCGCCGGGTTTAACCCGGTAATGCCCCCAATCAACCGGGGGGCTACCAGGTTATCGTTGATTTGACCCAGAACAAAGGCCACAATCAACACCTTGAGGCCCAGCCAAACATCCTGAAACACCAGCAGGGTACTGACCCCCAGCACCGCCACCGTACCGCCAAAGGGAATCAGGCTGACCAGCCCAATGCCGATGCCAAACAGCAGGCCAAAGGGAACCTTCAGCACCATGAAGGCAATGGACTGGGCGGCAGCTAAAATCAGGGCCAGGGTCGCCTGGCCGGAAAAATACCCCTGAAAGCTGGGCCGCAGGGCGCTGCGAATTTGGGTTTGCCAGGGCACCGGTAACCAGGCCAGGAGACCGTTCCACAGGGGTTCACCGTTAATGACCAGGAGGATGGTCAAAACCCCGGTAATCAGCAGGTTGAGGGCGCTGTTAATGGTGCTCAGGGTACCGGTGATCACCTGGCTGGTGGCTA
>DVEE01000289.1 GCA_015295885.1 Leptolyngbyaceae cyanobacterium M65_K2018_010 | reverse complement strand
AACTACCGACGTGTTCACCACTAACCCGAGTTTGGCGAGCTCCGCCTGTACCTGGCTGAGTTCTTCTTCCGCTTGTTGCACGGGCCGATCGCCATAGAACTCGGGCCGAATATTTTCGTCAATGACCCAGAGTAAACGAACCCGCTCTAGCACCGAATTGGGGTTGTTTTGCACCTGCCGGCGAATTTTCTCGATCAGGGTCTTCCCCCCCGGGCTACCATCGTAGGGGACCAGTAGGTATCGAAACAGGTGGGCGCACCGCAATTCTAACTCTGCCGTAGTGTAGGTAGAGATCAACTGGGGCCGCAGGATCAGTAGGGGCACGGCAGTTTTCTCTGCCAGTTGCATGGTGTTGCTGCCAAAGATTTTTTCTTCCAACAGGGTGCGAGTGGGAGTCCCCAAAAAGATGACATCCACCTGGTATTGCTTAGCCAACTTGATAATATTTTCACTAACCCGACCCATCTGCACTTCGACCTTAACCTCAACCTGGGCGGGGTCTACTCGCAATAGTTCACTCAGTTGCTGCTTGGGCTTGGCCAACTGTTCGGGATCAGCACTGGGAATTTCGCGCTCGGCATCCACGGCCACATTGTGAAAGAAGATCAAAGAGCGGAAGCCGCCAGTCGCCAGGCTGGGTACAAACTGCGCCAAGCGTTGCATACCATCGGTGAAGTCCGTACAAATGAGAGCCCGTTGAAACATAATTGCCTCATCTCAGTACAAGAGGAAGGTGCCCAGGCCGTAGGCGGAACAACCTTGGGTCGCCGCTTGGGGCCCAGCAATTGCCGCCCTACTCACTACCATAACGTCTGGCTGGGCGGTTTCAACGGCTAATAAGCTAGGAAAGTACTTGGAACCAAAAGCCGGAAGAGATTGTGGAGATTCTTCAAACTCAGCTTTTAGGTCAGGGGGAACGGCTCACCCCTGGGAAATCAACGACCAAAAATTCGAGAGGATCGGGCGGATTGCCCTTGAAAAACTCCCTTGGGGAGCTTGCTAGCTCTGACATAGTCTCGAAGCGGACGCCCCAACATCCCTGGCCCGATTGCTTGAATCCTGCAAGAGAGGGAGGTCGCCGTCTTCAGGACTGACCTTCAAACTGCGAGGGGCTTAGATTTGGGGATTGGGCCCAATGCCCCATTCGTGCTTGAGAAAGTGCTTGTACATGGTTTCTCGCATCATCATTTGCTCGTAAAGCTTGACCAGAAACTGCTGGGCTTGCTCACGGCTCATTTTGTTCACCTGGGTCTCAAAGGATCGCAGATTAAACTGCTGCTCCAAGGAAAGTTGCATTGGCTCGTTCATGGGTTTACTCCTGAGAGAGAACAACATCCCGAAAGGCCGATCGGCTCAAAGAGCCTGAGGGCGTTTCAGAGGGAAAGAATCCCTTGATTGATAACAGGGCTTGAACCCAACCCGCTGTCATCTGAGGGTAAAAACACCCCGCCTGGGGCCCATTGCGCAGTGTTTTACAAATTATAACAATTGTTTGACAAAGATCCAGTCCTAACAGGTCAAGAGAATAGGCCACCTTAACTCCAAAGTGTCCAAGGAACCCAGGAGTTTTACATTTTTTAGCAATGACTGCTAGGTAAAAATGCTCGGCGTGAACCTTTGGGGCTGACTGAAGGGGGATCTGGGCGCCCCACCTCCCCCTAGGTCTTAAGCCCAGCGCTGACGGGCCGCCAGGCGAGCTCGTCGTTCCGGGGTCAGGGTGTGGTAGCAATGGGGGCAACTGATGCCCGGTTCGTAGTCAGGGGATTGGGTGTCTGTCGGGCCAAGGGGGTGACCACAGCCAGGGCATAACTGGTAGGGAGTGGCTTGCAGCTGGTGATCTAGCGCCACCCGATCGTCAAACACAAAGCATTGACCCTGCCAAAGGCTATCTACAGGGGGCACCTGGCGCAGGTAGTTGAGAATGCCGCCCTGGAGATGATAGACCTGGGAAAAGCCCTGCTGGCGTAAATAGGCGGTGGCCTTTTCGCAGCGAATGCCGCCGGTACAAAACAGGGCGATTTTGGGTTGATCGGCTGGATGTAGAGTGGACTCTAGGTAGGCGGGGAAATCGCGAAAGGACCGGGTCTGGGGGTTCAGGGCGCCCGAAAAGGTCCCCAGGTCAACTTCGAAGGCATTGCGGGTATCAATGACCACCACCTCAGGATCGGTGATCAAGGCGTTCCAATCCTGGGGATCGACGTAGGTGCCGACTCCCTGGCTGGGATTAATATCTGGCCTGCCCAGACTGACAATCTCCGGCTTAAGTTTGACCTTCAGGCGGGCAAAGGGAACCACCTCAGTCTCAAACTCCTGGTGGGTGAAGTAGCCCAGGTCGGGGTGGTGCTGCAACCAGGTGAGGATTTGATCGATGGCGGGGCGGGAGCCGGCTACCGTGGCATTGATACCTTCCGAGGCCAGGATGAGGGTGCCCTTAAGTCCCAGGCGTTGGCCTTCAACCCGCAGATCCTGTTGCAACTGGGCCGGGGCTGTCAGCGGGGCAAATTTATAAAAAGTCGCAACGGTCCAACTCATATAGCCGACTATAGCAAATCCCTAGAGCCTCTGGTATTGAAAGACTTCGACGGCGGCTCGGTGCAGTAGGGAATGGCGAAAGATCAAATCCTCTAGGTCATCGCCATAGCCACCGCCAATGACACAGGCCACCGGGTAGCCGGCTTGCAGGCAGGTTTTCAGCACCCAGCGATCCCGCTCGAAGAGGCCGCTATTCGTCAGGGCCAACTTCCCCAGCCGATCCTCCCGATGGGGGTCTACCCCGGCATCGTAAAGCACCAGGTCTGGCTTCACCTGACTGAGCAGATCCGGCAGGCAGGCGGCTAGACATTGCAGATACTCACCATCCTCCAAACCGACCTGAAGGGGGAGGTCTAAGTCGCTGACCTGTTTGCGGGCCGGAAAATTATCCGCGCAGTGCATGGAAAAGGTAAACACCCTGGGATCATCGCGGAAAATCCAGGCCGTACCATCGCCCTGGTGCACATCCAAGTCGATAATCAGCACCCGCTGCACCCGATTTTGTTGCAGTAGTAGGCGGGCCGCAATGGCCAGGTCATTGAAAATACAAAAGCCTGCGCCAAAGTCAGGGAAAGCATGGTGGGTGCCGCCGGCGGTATTGCAGGCCAGCCCGTACTCCAGGGCCAGCTTGGCGGTGAGAATGGTGCCCCCTACGGCGGTACAGGTTCGCTTCACCAGGGCAGGGCTCCAGGGTAGGCCAATCCGCCGTTGGGCTTTGGCGGTCAGGCTACCCTGGCAGTAGGCCTCTACGTAGGCGGCGTGATGGACTAACTTAATCCAATCGGTAGGGGGTTCACCGGGCTGGTAAATCTGATCCGGTTGAATGACTCCGTCTTTTAGCAGCAGATCGCGCAACAGACCGAACTTGGCCATGGGAAAGCGATGCCCGGCGGGTAGCGGGGCCACGTAGTCGGGATGGAAGATGACTGGCAGTTGCCCCAAGATGTCCCCGCAGCCCGGCTAAATCAGGGAGGAGAGCGATCGCCGCTGGCGCAGATCGAGGCAGTGGGCAAGGCTGGGATCGGACCAATCCAGCGGGTGGGGTTGACTGGCCGGAACCACCGCTGGCTGATGGGCTTGGGGCCCAGGGGCGGCCCCTGGTTGGGTCGAGAGGGGCAAAACTGGTCGTTGAGCTGGCATCGGAGCGGAGGGTAGCATCGGCAGACCGCTTTGGGCAGGGCCCAGGGGCATCTCTGGCGGGGCGGTTTTGCCGCGAACAATCACCCCATCCCGATCCGGGGAGTAGGGCGATAGTCGTTTAGGCCCCGAGGGCTGGAGGGCAGCGGTGGGAGCAGAGCGTTTAGTTTTTTTACGCCGCTGGGGCCGGGATGTTCGCCGGGACGCCGCCTGAGCCTGTCGGCTAATCAGGTAGGACCCTAAGCCGCATAACCCCACTAAACTGACCAGGCTCCACAGCGCTGCTCTGGTGCCCTGGTGGGGAGAAGCAGAGGCCGCCGGGTCAAGATTCTCAAGGGTCGGTTCTAGAACAGGAGTGGGGATCCCAGCCGGCGATAGAGCCCGAGCCGAGGGACCAGGCAATACCTCAGCCCGAGCGATGGGGTTGGGGCCACTGGGAGGCGGTTCGGTAAACATTAAACGGCTATAGGCTACCGCTGACACGCACACCATGGCACACCAAAAACCACCTACCAAAAAGAAGGGGCGGTAGGTGATCAGCTGAACCCAAAAGAGCCTGGAGGTTAGCGTGGGCTCTTTTACTTCGGTAAATAGATTTAAACTGCTGGCCGGAGCCTGCTTGACCAACCGCCGCACCATGATGAGTTACCTAGGATCCGACTCTATACTTTCTCAATAATGCCCTTAAACGGTCAGAACGAACCCTGGAAAGGCATAACCCAGCCCATATCGCAACAATTTTGTCACAAATTTCTGGGTCTGGCCAACCTTACCTGAGCGCCATGGCGGGTACAAAGTCTTGGGGATCCTGGGCCACCCAACCCATAGGTGAGTTGAGCCGCACTTCGAAGTAGAGAAAGGTGGATGGTTCGGTGCTGGGAGCAGCCACCTGACCCAGGTGGTCTCCCTGTCGCACCGTTTGACCTAGGGTTACAGTTACCTGGTCGAGATTGGCGTAGCGGGTTTGTAGCCCGTCGGCATGGTTCACCACGACCAGGTTGCCATAAACGGCATCGACCCCGGCAAAGGCCACGGTCCCGGCTCCAACGGCTAAGACCGGGGTATTGGCTGTACTGGCCAGGGCCCCGCCGGTGTTACAGACCAGTTTGTTTTGGTTCAGATCCGGTTGCCAGCCGTAGTTGACAATCACATCGGTGCGGCTGGGCAGAGGGTAGCCCTGCAGGGGACTGCGCCGGGATGGAGTATTGGCGGCTGGGGTCGCCGCTGTACGAACGCCTGGAAACCAGTTGACCCCGGGCACAAAAATGGTGGCTGGTACGGTGCTAACACAGCCATTGACCTCAAACAACACATCGGCCCGGGTGTTGTAGGCGGCGGCCACCTGATCCCAGGTCTGGCCTGGACTCACCGAAACCCGAATGCCATTGTAGGGGGGAATCATTAGTTCCTGGCCGACCTTGACCCCAGCGGTTTGCAGGTCCGGATTGAGACCAATCACCGTAGCGGTGATTAATCCGTATCGCTGGGCGATCCCATCAAGGGTTTCGCCAGCGGTCACCCGATGGCGGGTCAGGCGAGAGAGCACCGGCGGCGGACAGAGGGATTGGCTGGCGGCTGAGAGGTTGAGAGGTTCTGCCGATCGGGCGATGGGGGTAGGTAGAAAAACCACTCCGGCCAGGGCTACTCCGGCCAGGGCTACTCTGGCCAGGCCGTTGCCTAGGGCTACCGTTGGGTTGAACCCGAATTGACCTAAATCAAAGCCTACCATCACTCGATTTTGCCAGACCTGCCGATGCCACAAGGACCGGAGTTACCCAATGGACCCAAGGAGCTAGGAAACCAAACTACCGGGCCAGGGCAATTCCTTCCCCATCATAGACAACCTACCCAGAATCGTGCCGGTTATAACCCCTGCTGAAGGTACTGGAGGATGCCACGGGCAATTGCCTGGGCCATGGTCTCTCGCCAGGCCGGATCCGCTAGGCGGGGCGCATCCTGAGCCCCAGTAACAAAGCCCACTTCCACCAGGGCGGCGGGCATATTGGTGTGGCGGAGCACAAAGAAACGGGCCTGTTTGACTCCGCGATCGTTCATCCCTGTGGCCGCCAGCATACTGGCCTGGAGGGCGGCGGCCAGGCGTCTGCCATTCTCCGAGGCAAAATAGGTTTCAATGCCGTTGACGTCGGGCCGGCTCATACTGATGGCATTGGCATGGATGCTGACAAACAGATTGCCCCTGGCCCGGTTAGCAATGTCTACCCGGCCCTGCAAATCAAGGGTGCTATCATCGCCACGGGTGAGCACCACCACCAGGCCCTGTTGCTCTAGCAGTTCAGCCACCCGTAGGGAAATGGGAAAGATCACCTGCTTTTCTTGCAACCCATTGATGCCCACGGCCCCGGGATCGCGGCCACCATGGCCCGGATCAATCACCACCACCACCCGTTGATTGGGCACCGTCGGCAAAGGGGAAGGGTTGGTAGGGCGTTCGGCGGGCCGGGCCGTCGGCGGGGGAATGGTGGGCCGAGCCGGCGGCG
>DVEE01000567.1 GCA_015295885.1 Leptolyngbyaceae cyanobacterium M65_K2018_010 | reverse complement strand
GGCAATCAGATGGGCGGTCTCCAGGGCAATTTCCGTAGGCACCTTGACATCGGGAATTACCCCGGTACCGTCCCAGTTTTTACCGGTGACGGGGTTAATCGCCTGACCGGTGGGCATAAACACCCAAAAGTGGTCGTGCAGCCGAAAGCCTCGACCGGGGTTGGCTCCGCCACGGGTAGTTTCGCCCACCACCTGGGCGCGCTGACGGGTCTGCAGATTGTAGGCAAACTCTTCGGCGGCAGAGAAGGTATCAGGACTGGTGAGCACAAAGACCGGCCGATCCAGGTAACGAGGCCCGGGCACATAGGGTAGAGTCCACCACTGGTGGGTTTCGTCGGTTGCACTCCAGTAGAGATCGTTGAGGTGGATGGGCGGATGGGCGGGAAACAGGTAGCTGCACAAAAAGGCCACCGTCAGTTGGCGATGCTGGGGAACCGCCCTGGTTATGGCGCAGGTCAAAAATCAGCGCATCGGTATGGGCCACCAAAGTCATCGCTGCAGCCAGGGTATCGCCAGCAAACTCTGGGGGTTCAAAGCTGAACAGTTGGATATACCCCACATTCCCCGCTAACCGCTCGACTTTGTTAAGGTCGAAGTTCCGGCGACGGCTAGACCGTCGTTGGCGATCCAAATCCTCGGCAGAGAGTTCAGCCTCGGGCTCAATCTGGGGCAAAATCAATGGGCTAAAGTGCAGCCGCAGATTACGATCTTGACTGAGGGCTTGCAATTGGGCCGTCAAGGTATCGGCGAGTTGTTGGCCGCCCTGAATATCACCATATCCCCCCCGTTCCAGGCGCTGCTCTAGATCCCTCTGCATCTTCTCGGCCACCTCTGGAAAGAGATAGGCCTCAAGTTGGGTAATCAACGCTTCAAGCACGGTCTCAACATCCCTGGGCTGCAGGGTCAAATCGGTTTGGGAAGGGGGGACGAGAGTCATACCAGTGCCGTCATGCTAAGGGAGCCAC
Source organism: Leptolyngbyaceae cyanobacterium M65_K2018_010 (assembly GCA_015295885.1). Taxonomy (GTDB): domain Bacteria; phylum Cyanobacteriota; class Cyanobacteriia; order Phormidesmidales; family Phormidesmidaceae; genus Nodosilinea. The sequence goes on along the minus strand of DVEE01000567.1, from coordinate 5,213 downwards.
ACCAATGGGGCCCTATCCATGCTATCGAATCGGGTCGTGAACCGTTACCAGTTTCGTGCCATCGGGAAAGGTGGCTTCGACCTGCACCTCATGGATCATTTCGGCCACCCCATCCATCACATCACTACGACGGAGCAGGGTGGTGCCGTAGCTCATCAGCTCAGCTACCGTGCGTCCATCCCGCGCTCCCTCTAAAATGGCCGCCGAAATGTAAGCTACCGCCTCGGGATGATTTAATTTCAGCCCCCGTGCTCTGCGACGCTCTGCTACCAGGGCCGCGGTAAAAATCAGCAGCTTGTCTTTTTCTTGGGGAGTCAATTGCATCGGCCTGAGGTGTTAAGGCTAAGGGCACCGCTAAGGTGAGATGGGAGTGGTAGTCCACGAATCCAGGCTCAGAGGCCGGGAGCTAAGAACTCAGGGCTAGCGATGCGGCTAACTCCTAGCTCCTAACCGACCCTGGCTTTTCCCACCGGATACGAACACTCGCTGATGTAAGCTTTCAAGGTTTTGAACCGGTTGTCAACCGCCCCCGTAACGGTTCGTCTCTAAAGGTATCGCTTGATTGAATTTCAACCGGCTTTGCTGGGAGAAAAAGGAGAATAAACCTATCTCACCCAGAACGGAGAGCTTACCATGGTTACGGCGATCCAAGAGATCACAGCGGTCGGACAAAACTTTCCTCAAACCGGCCCCTTTAGCCCCGTTAGCCCAGAACAGTGGGCAGCCGCTCCCTATCCCCTAGGCGCTCACTACGAAGGTCGTGACGTGACCTTCGCCGTGTACTCGAAGCATGCCACCCGAATTTTGCTAGAGATCTACGACCAACCCACCGGGGTTGAGGCCCGTTACGACTACTGGCTGGCCAAAAACCCCAGGGATGACATCTGGCGGGCTAAACTGGCTGATATTCCCCCGGGTACGCTCTATGCCTTCCGCTGCTGGGGGCCCAACTGGGAGTACGACAGCCATTGGCACCGGGGTGGTTGTCCTAGCGGCTATCACCAGGATGTTGACGACCAGGGCAACCGTTTCAACCCTAATAAGGCCCTGTTCGACCCCTACGCCCGCGAACTTTCCCACGATAAGGAATCCCAGGCCATGGTGGCCGCGGGCCACAGCGGTGAGATGTATGCCACCGGGTTAGGGGAATATCACGGCATACCCCGTCGGGATTTTGATACCGGCCCCTGGGTACCCAAGGGAATGGTGCTTGCCCCGGACTCAACCTCTACCGGTCAGCGTCCCTGCTTATCGCCGGAACACGCTGCCATCTATGAGGCCCATGTGCGGGGTCTGACCCAGCACCCCACCGCATCCCAGTTATCGACCTTGCTGAAGAACTATCCTGGTTTTGAACAGGTGGTCGATGTGCCGGTAGCCTACCGAGGCACTTACGCGGGTGCCGCCTACATGGCCAAATATCTGAAAGCTCTGGGCTTTACCACCCTTGAACTGCTGCCCGTACAGGAAACCGCCAACGAAACCAACCCGAATGACCAGCCGGGCGGCAACTACTGGGGCTATATGACCTTTGGCTACTTTGCGCCGGATCGTCGCTACGCCTACGATAAGTCCCCCGGCGGCCCCACCCGCGAGTTTAAGCAAATGGTCAAAGCCTTCCACGACGAGGGCCTGGAAGTCTACCTGGATGTGGTGTTCAACCATACGGGGGAAGGCGGCAACTGGGGTAGCGAGGATACGGTCGGGTTTGTCTGCTTTGGTGGGTTTGATACGCGGGAATACTACCAGCTCACCGACAGTCACTACCTGGTGGATGGTGCCACCGGCTGCGGTAACCAGCTGAACTTTTCGAACCCAGTCACCCAAAACCTGGTGCTCGACTCCCTCACCTACTGGCTGGAGGAAATGGGCGTGGACGGCTTTCGCTTTGACTTGGCCCCGGTGCTAGGACGCACCCCCGATGCCTTTGAGCGAGAGCACTGGAGCGAGCAAAGGCAATTCTTCCCACGACACACCCTACTTGAGCAAATCAAGCAGTTGGGCGATCGCTACTGTTCAGAAATGATCGCTGAAGCCTGGGATATTTGGGGCTATGAGGTCGGTAACTTTCCAGCCGGCTGGGGCGAATGGAATGGCCGCTACCGCGACGCCGTCCGCCGGTTCATGAAGGGGGATGGCAACACCCAAACCTTTATCGAGCAGGTGAATGGCGATTACCGAAACTTTAATGACCAGGGTGGGCCCCAGCGATCCATCGACTTCATCGTGGCCCACGATGGCTTTACCCTGATGGATTTGGTTAGCTACAACACAAAAAATAACCTGCAACCCTGGCCCTTTGGCCCCTCCGATGGGGGCAATGACAGCAACGACAGTTGGGATTCCGGTGGAAATCAATCCCTAAGGCGGCAACGGCTAAGGAATTTCTGGACGATTCAGATGTTTTCTAGGGGAGTCCCCATGACGGTATGGGGGGATGAATTGGGCCGTACTCAAAACGGCAATAACAACCCCTACAACATTGATAGTGTGGCCACCTGGAATAACTACGCCATGCTTGGCACCAACCACCCCACCGCCGTGGACACGGGTTATCCGGGCGCCAGCTACCACGACAATTTTGGCCCTGGCACCAATACCGACCATCGCAATCCGCTGTTTGTCTTTGTCCACTACGTCTTGCACCTGCGAAACCAGCACCCTGCCCTGCGCCAGCGCCATTACGGAGACTTGGTGATGGATTCGGGTGGGGATGTCACCTATCAGTTCAAACAGTTTGATGGGCAAACCGAACTCATGGAGCGCGATCGCTGTGTTTGGCTGCGGATTGATGGCAGCGAAGTCGGCGACCATGACTTCCTACTGCTGATTAATATGTACTTTGAACCGGTGACTTTTACCGTCCCCGATGACTCCGGCGCTGAGTGGCGGCGGATGATTGACACGGCGGCCTGGGCGGAGACGACCCACAATGTCTGGCCCATGGACCAAGCGGAACCGATCGTGGGCAGTTACCAGGTCCACCCCTTTGCGATCGCGGTACTGGAGGAAGTACCCCAGGGATCTCCCAGCTAGGGCAGGAGGAAGGGGGCCATGGACTGCCCCTGGCCTGGGATGGCCGGCGGTCCAATATCCCATGAGCGGCACCATCCATGGATAGGGCAACGATGAGGAATAGTAGTCGACAGGGTTCTAACCCAACTCCCCTGGGTCATCCCTGAGAAAAGGCAGGTCTGGTCCGGCGGGGATAATCCCCCCGGGATTCAGGGGAAACAGGTTGCCATAGTAATCCCGTTTCACCGCCGCTAGGTCGCAGGTGGCAGCTACCCTGGGCAATCGGTAAATGGCTCGCAGGTAACGACTCAGGGCCGGATAGTCTTGGATGCGGCGGAGATTACACTTGAACAAGCCGTAGTAAACCGCATCAAAGCGAAAGAGAGTGGGAAACAGGCGCACATCGGCCAGGGTGATGGCCTCACCGCAGAGATAGGGTTGCGTCGTCAAGACTGCTTCCATCGCCGCCAGGGTGTCAAACAACTCGGCACAGGCCTGATCATAGGCCGCCTGGGTTTGGGCAAAACCACAGCGGTAAACTCCATTATTCACCGTGGCGTAGATGCGATCGTTCCAGGCATCAATGTCGGCTTGTAAAGGTTCAGGGTATAGGTCGAGCTGGGGTTGGGTGGCCAACCCATTGAAGGCCTGATTCAGCATGAGAATGATATCCGCACTCTCGTTATTCACCGGGCTGGCCGTTTGGCGATCCCACAGCACGGGCACCGTAGCCCGACCGCTGTAACCTGGTTGAGCCTGGCGATAAAGTTCTGGCAGGGTATGGCAGCCCCGAAAGGAGGTCGTAAAGGCCCAACAGCCCTGATCCGGGCTGGGGACGACGGGAATCAGTGAAATCACCTCCTCAAGGCCCTTGAGGGCCCGGGTAAGCAGAGTGCGGTGAGCCCACGGGCACCCCATACCCACTATCAGGCTGTAGCGATGGGGGGCTGGCGGATGGGGACTTTCTGGTTGAATCCAGTCACGGAATTGACTGGTGGGTCGTTGGTAGTGGCCCGTGGGGTCGGCGGGGGCCAGTTGGGCCATCATGCGCTGCCAGAGGGTCGTCCAAAGCCCCTTGGCCGTACGAATCATCATCCCCGGTGGCAGCGCAACTTTACGAGCGATCATGGCATTTAGGCTACCATTGCCGCCGGTAGTAGTACTCTACGTAGCGCTTAATTTGACGGCTCATGCGGCGAATGCCTTCTTTCTCATCCCGACGAATAAAGGGCAAAAACACCCGGGAGAGCAGGCCTGAAATCCGTTCCTGATGAATGTATTTAGTCCGATTGGGGCCTACTTCCTCCAGCTCGAAGACGTGTTCGCTCCTAAAACCCGGCACCTTAGCTATCCAGCGCAGGCAGTGGTTGGGTTGCACCACCAACACCCGGGGCTGAAACTCTGTTTCGTCTTCTCCCTCCAGGCGGCGCAGGGCCAGAAAAATCTCTCCCCCCTGGCGAATGGGCAGGCTAGGGTCACAATCGTAGAGAAAGGTGTTCCAACGGTGCCACTCTTCTTTGCGAACGAGGGCATCCCAGACCGCAAAGCGAGGCGCATCAATGGTGATTTCGCTGTATAGACTAGCCATAACAACGACCCGGATGAAACTGGCCCAAAGAAGCGTACACCAGTAACAGACGTTCCCTACTATCTTCACACAGACTGATGGGGTCTGAGCGCTAAAGGGCCAGAATTAGCCTTAATATTCCTTCCATAGCAACTTTACTCCCAGCAATTGTCTCAAGGTTTTGGCATGGCAAATCTCACCCCTAACTCTAGCTACAGTCTGAGTTTGCGTTTGAAAATTCCGAATCGAGCTGGCATGCTAGCCCGAGTGACCCAGGCCATTGCCGAAGCCGGCGGCAACCTGGGAGATTTTGCCTTGGTGAGCCGCAACCGCAATGATTTGATTCGGGTTCTCCATGTCGATGCCTTTAGCGAAGACCATGTAGAAGATATTGTGAAGGCGGTTAAATCCGTTGAGGACATTGAAATTCTAGAGATCCACGATCGCACCTTCCAAATCCATGAAGGCGGCAAAATCAGCGTTGAAAGCAAGCTCGAACTAAGCAGCCAAGACGACCTGGCCATGGCCTACACCCCTGGGGTGGGTCGGGTGTGTCGGGAAATTGCCGAGCACCCCGATCGGGTTTACGACCTCACCATCAAGGGCAACACCGTGGCCATTGTTACCGATG
>DVEE01000488.1 GCA_015295885.1 Leptolyngbyaceae cyanobacterium M65_K2018_010 | reverse complement strand
GAGACGTGGTGGGCGCGCTTCAGGAAACTCCAGTCGAGGATATCAAAACCGACCTTGACCGCGATGCCAGCCAGCACCGCCAGGGGAATTACCTTGGTTAAGGGGGCCGCCCAGAGCACCACCACCAGTAAAATACTGGCCCGAATTAGACCAGAGAGGGCGGTTCTACCCCCCGCTTGAATGTTAACGACGGTGCCCATGGTGGCCCCGGCCCCAGGCATGCCGCCAAACAGACCCGACATTAAGTTGCCCAGACCCTGACCGATCAGTTCTTTGTCAGAATCATGCTGGGTACGGGTGATGCTGTCGGCAATCATAGCCGTCAGTAGGGCATCAATACAGCCCAGCATACCCAGGACCAAACCGTCTACCAGCATGATCCGCAGTTGGGCCGCACTGAACATGGGTAATTGCAGCGAGGGCAAGCCCATGGGAATTTCCCCAATCCGACGGATATCCACCCCGGAGAAGAGAAACAGGGACAATACAGTGCCCACGATCAGCACCACCAGTTGAGGAGGCACCAAACGTCTGAATCGCTTGGGCATCAAAAAGAGGACCGCCAGGGTAAACACACTCAGCGCCATCTCCGAAGGATTCAGGGTGCTGATCATCTGAGGCAGGTTCGTGAGGGTGCCCACTACACCCCCCTTGGGTGTGGCGTGGCCCAAAAAGGGGCCCAATTGCAAGATGATCAGAATCACGCCAATCCCAGACATAAAGCCGGAAATGACGGTGTAGGGCATCAGGGTGACGTAGCGCCCCAACTTCAAAACCCCAAACAGAATTTGGAAGCATCCTGCCAGCATCGCGACGGTAAAGGCCATCGCCAAGCCCTTTTCCGGGTCAGCCGCGACCAACTGGGCAATGACCGCCGTGAACACCACGGTCATTGGCCCAGTAGGCTCTGAAATGAGTGTTGGCGTCCCCCCAAACAGAGCCGCAAAGAACCCAACAATCACTGCCCCATACAAACCCGCCGCGGCCCCAGCCCCAGAGGCCACCCCAAAGGCCAAGGCCATCGGCAACGCAATAACCGCTGCGGTCATGCCCCCAAACAGATCTCCCCGCCAATGGCGGAAGCTAATACGATTCGTGATGCCCATCGCCAGCACCTAAAAATCCTTTATTGAAGGTTATAAATGTTAAGGACTTTTACATCGACAAAAGTCTATGAATAGAACCATATCATTTCCTTTGGTAAATCCCACCCATTGAGTACGGAATTTTTTATAGATTTTTTCAATCTCAACAAGAAGAGAAGTTTACCTATCTGCGGCCCGGGCCGCCGGGCTCAGGTGCCCTGTGCTTGCACCCCTGCCAGCCCGGCTATGACCCAGGTGGGCCCTCTTCACCCAGGCGGAACAGTCGCTGAATAGGGCTGTTGGTGGGGGGCAACCGAGTAACCGGTGGACAAGGAGCTAGCCATGGCAAAACCTAGGCCTCAGAAGTAGGAAGCCCCGAAAGCCCAGGTGTTAGGATAGAAAAGCACTTTTGGTCTCTGATCAGGCGGCCTCTAAGTGTGGACATTGCCCCTTGTTGGGTGGTCTGTCCTGGGCTTTACTAGACCTTATTCCCTACGCTGACCTGGCCATTGAATTCATGCTGAAGAACCTTCTAGGTGATCCTAACGCCCGCAAGCTCAAGAAATACCGCCCCGACGTGGTTGAGATTAACCTGCTGGAGGAAGAGATTCAGCAGTTGTCAGATGAGGCACTGGCGGGGAAAACCGTGGAATTCAAGCAGCGGATTGACAAGGGGGAGTCCCTGGATGATTTGCCCGAGGCCTTTGCCGTGGTGCGGGAAGCCTCCAAGCGAGTGCTGGGGATGCGTCACTTTGACGTGCAGTTGATCGGGGGTATGGTTCTCCATGACGGCCAGATTGCCGAAATGAAAACTGGCGAAGGTAAAACCCTGGTCGCCACCCTGCCCTCCTACCTGAATGCCCTATCCGGCAAGGGTGTGCATGTTGTTACCGTCAACGACTATCTGGCTCGCCGCGACGCCGAGTGGATGGGGCAAATTCACCGCTTTTTAGGGCTGAGCGTGGGGCTGATTCAGCAGGGCATGTCTCCCAGCGAGCGCAAGGTGAACTACGGTTGTGACATTACCTACGGCACCAACAGTGAATTGGGTTTCGATTACCTGCGCGACAATATGGCCACCTCCATGGCCGATGTGGTGCAACGGCCCTTCAACTTTTGCATCATCGACGAGGTGGACTCCATCCTGATTGATGAGGCCCGTACTCCACTAATTATTTCGGGTCAGGTTGAGCGTCCCAGCGAAAAGTACACCCAGGCAGCGGTGGTGGCCGACTTTTTTTGGCAAGAAAAACAGGCGGCTAAACAGGTATACGAGCATAACAAAGCCCAAGCTGAGCATTTTGAACGGGAGGGGGACAAGGCCCAGGCCCGGCAATACTTCGCAGAAGCTGAGGCGGCCAAGGCTCGCATGGAATATTACTATGAAGCCGACGAAAAGGCCCGTAACGTCCTGCTCACTGACGAAGGGTTTATCAAGGCGGAGGAAATGCTGGGAGTTCAGGATCTCTTCGATCCTAAGGATCCCTGGGCCCACTACATCTTCAATGCCATTAAGGCTGAGGAACTGTTCACCAAGGATGTGAACTATATCGTTCGTAACGGCGAAATCGTTATCGTCGATGAGTTTACTGGCCGGGTAATGCCCGGTCGTCGCTGGAGTGATGGTCTACATCAGGCCATTGAGGCTAAGGAGCATGTGGAGATTCAGCCTGAAACCCAAACCCTGGCCAGCATTACCTATCAAAACTTTTTCCTGCTCTATCCCAAACTATCGGGAATGACGGGTACGGCTAAAACCGAAGAGGCGGAATTTGAGCGCATCTACAATCTGGAAGTGACGGTGGTTCCCACCAACCGCTCCCTGGCCCGGAAGGATCTATCCGACGTGGTTTACAAAACCGAAGAGGCCAAGTGGAATGCTGTGGCCGCCGAGTGTGCCGAAATGCATGAAAGCGGTCGGCCGGTATTGGTGGGTACCACCAGTGTGGAAAAATCCGAACTACTTTCCGCCCTTCTGAATCAGCGGGGTATTCCCCATAACCTACTCAACGCCAAGCCTGAAAATGTGGAACGGGAGTCGGAAATTGTGGCCCAGGCGGGTCGCAGTGGAGCGGTGACCATTGCCACCAACATGGCTGGTCGGGGTACCGATATTATCTTGGGTGGTAATGCGGATTACATGGCTCGTCTTAAGGTGCGGGAATACCTGATGCCCCGTATCGTCAAGCCAGAGGATGAAGATGAATTTGCGGTCACCTCAGTGCCTGCGGTCAAGGGCCGCAGCAAGGCCCAGGGGTTTGGTTCTGGCAAAAAGATGAAAACCTGGAAAGCCTCGCCGGATATTTTTCCCATTGAGCTATCGGAGGATGCGATCGCCCATCTGAAAGCCGCCGTAGACCTGGCGGTAAAAACCTACGGAGAGCGGAGCTTACCTGAACTCCAAGCCGAGGATAAACTGGCCGTTGCTGCGGAAAAAGCTCCCACGGAGGATCCAGTCATCCAGGCCTTGCGGGATGCCTACAACCAAATTCGCCAGGAGTACGAACGGTTTACCAGTACCGAGCACGATGAGGTCGTCCAACGGGGTGGCCTGCATGTGATTGGCACTGAGCGCCATGAGTCGCGCCGGATCGATAACCAACTGCGGGGCCGGGCCGGACGTCAGGGCGACCCAGGGTCCACTAAGTTTTTCCTCAGTCTGCAGGATAACCTGCTGCGGATCTTCGGCGGCGATCGCGTGGCCGGCCTGATGAACGCCTTTCGGGTAGAAGAAGACATGCCCATTGAGTCCGGGATGCTGACCCGTTCCCTGGAAGGAGCCCAAAAGAAGGTCGAAACCTACTACTACGACATTCGGAAGCAGGTGTTCGAGTACGACGAGGTGATGAATAACCAGCGGCGGGCCATCTATGCTGAACGGCGACGGGTGTTGGAAGGCGACCAACTTAAGGAAATGGTGATTGGCTACGCCGAGCAAACCATGGATGATATCGTCGAAGCCTACATTAACCCTGAGCTCCCCCCGGAAGAGTGGAAGTTGCCAGAAATGGTGGAGAAAGTGAAGGAGTTTGTCTACCTGCTGTCGGATCTGACCCCAGAACAACTAGAAGACCTGTCCCTGGGCGAAATTAAGACCTTTCTCCATGAACAGGCCCGCATTGCCTACGACATCAAAGAAGCCCAGGTGGATCAAATCAAACCGGGGCTGATGCGGGAGGCTGAGCGATTCTTTATCTTGCAGCAGATCGATAGCCTCTGGCGCGACCACCTGCAACAAATGGATGCCCTGCGAGAAACGGTGGGTCTGCGGGGCTACGGCCAAAAGGATCCCCTGATCGAGTACAAGAGTGAAGGCTATGAACTGTTCCTGGATATGATGACTGGGATTCGCCGGAATGTGGTTTATACCCTGTTCCAGTTTCAACCTCAGCCCCAACCCCAGGTGACTAGCCAGGTCCCCCAAGCTTAATTAGCCCAACCTTCACAGGGTCTTAGCCAAAGCTCCCCGGGGCTTTAGGCGTGATTGCCCGTTGGCTCTTCAACCACAGGCATCAATGACCCTAGGAAAGTCTTCCTGGTACACAGGTTATCTCAAGGAATCTGCTGAATCAGCCCGTGAACCCCGTTCACGGGATTTGATCAAGATAAAATTTAGAGTCTTTCTAAAGACTTCGCAGCTTTTCAGCAACCATCTCTACAATCGAATTCAATTTCCCGCTCTCCGCTCCTCCCCCATGACCCAACATGACTGTTTAATTGAGTTTCTCCAGGGCAATCTTGAGATCGCACCGGAATCCATCGCAATGGGTTTACGACAATCCCAGGAAACCCCTAGCCTACTGCCCATGATCCTGTATCAATACGGCTTCGTCACCTCCCATGAATTAGCTCAAATTTTTGATTGGCTGGAGGCCACACAAGCTAAGGAGAATAATCCTCGCATCGCGATGGATCTCTGAACCCTGGCCAGCTTGCTCAATTAGCTTGCTCAGTTAGCAAACACCAAACCGCCCTAGCTATCGCTATCGTTGCTTTCTGCGGGCTCACCCGCCGGGGTAGTAACGGGTTCAGTCGTCCCTGCGGGCAGAATTTCAGCCGCCTGTTGACGTTCTTCTCGCTTTTTGCGCTCAGCCACCAGCAGATCTCTCATCACCTCCTGGGCCTGGGCAAATTTCTCTAAATTACTACGATACAGCTCAAGATCCTTGGATAATTTTTCAGCCGGAAAGTTCAACTTGCCGGTGAGATCTTGCAGCAAAGCCTCAAAGGCTTCCTTGTTTTTAAGGGTTTCTTCCTCGACAACCCCTTCGAGTAGCGTGTAAAGACCAATGCCAAAGGGGCGACTGTACTTAAATTTTTCTCGACTTGCCACAGCCCCTAGAGTACCTCTTAACCCACCGCTATGGGCCGCTTCATTCAGGTTGTCAAACTGTGCTTTGAACTCATTCAGGGAAAGCCCGGCGACGGCGGCTGTCATGGCTTCAGCATCGCTGCGGTATTGTTCCGGAGACCCCTTGATAGCCCGGCAAAGGGCATTAAATATCGACGCTTTGTCGGCTTCGGGTTCATAACCTTCCATGAAGCGATCAAAGGTGGTGACGATACCCAGGGCGTAGATGGGATCGTACACAAAATCCCCATTCACGGAGAGCAAATGCATTTCCACTAGAAGTTCATCGACCACGCGCCGGTAGATGGAATTGATGGGACGGGTGTGGAGGGAATAGAAGTCCCGCTTGGCGTCGGATACCGTGCGTACAGGTGCGTTATTCACAGCCAAAGTTACATAAATACAGTGTCTTCTATTGTCCCGTGTGACCGTGCCTTTGCCAAGTTACGGAATACCGAAGGGGAGGTCAGGGGTTGGCGGGGAAGGGCAGGAGTCAAGAACCAGAAGTGACCCATCAGAGGCGGAGCGGTGGGGCCCTAGACCAGCTTGAAACTTTTGACGGTGACGAATCACCGTGACTGGAAAATGTTCTGCACCATTTGCTGATCACTGCGCTGAATAGATCGATCCAGCTCTTCGACTTCTCCGCTGTCTAGGGACCAGCCCAGGGCACCCAGATTTTGCCCCGCCTGGGCCAGGGTCTTGGCCCCAGGAATCGGAATCGTACCTTTGGCCATACACCAGTT
>DVEE01000073.1 GCA_015295885.1 Leptolyngbyaceae cyanobacterium M65_K2018_010 | reverse complement strand
TTCCTCCGTGGCACCCCCAACTACACCCCTAGCCGGGGCGTACGCCTTGCCGTTAAAGATGGCGGCTGCAATGGCTACGAATACGACATCAAAATTGCCGATGCCCCCAAGCCCGACGACCAGGTGGTGGAATCCGGCAGTCTGAAGGTTTTCATCGATCCCAAGAGCGCTCCCCTGCTGGAAGGCATTGTGGTGGACTACGTCGATAGCCTGCTAGAAAGTGGCTTCAAATTCAACAACCCCAATGCCACTGACACCTGCGGCTGCGGCAAGTCGTTTCAGGCAGGAGATTGTGGCCCAGCCGGAGTGCCCTGTAGTTAAAAGGATGAAGGATGAAGGATGAAGGATGAAGGATGAAGGAAAAATTTTGAATTTTGAACCTTGACGCTCTCACTTAATTCATTTCTCTCAAAAGGAGATTCATCATGGCTACGTTCCAAGTGCATTTAATCAACAAAAAGCGCAATATCGACATCACCATTCCGGTGGATGATGATACCTACATCATTGATGCGGCAGAAGAAAACGACATTGAATTGCCCTTCTCTTGTCGCTCAGGGGCCTGCTCCAGTTGTGTCGGCAAAATTGTTGAAGGAGAGGTGGATCAGTCGGACCAATCGTTCCTGGACGATGAGCAAGTTGCAAAGGGATTTGTACTACTCTGTTCCGCCTATCCCCGCTCTGATTGCACGATTAAGACCCACATGGAAGCTTATCTAGTTTAGCTCCTAGGGTGCGTCAGGACTAGGGGCTGTCACCAATTCAATCTGAAATCCTGTTGCTCCAGTCGAGACAGCCCCTAGTCTGGTTAATCAAAGCGGGCGCGAAACTTGGCTATGACAAAGGTTTTACTCTCAATTGATGACGCGCCCTAGAATGACGCCCTGAAGATGCATCACTGCCCTCCACTGGAGTTTCGTCATGTTTAACGGATTCACGGTTTCAGGAGCTTCCCTACAAGTGCTCAATGTCGGGGACTGCGGCACAATCGCTCGCTTCCCCAGGGCCGACCCCTTAACCTTGTCCCATCTGCAAGCTTTGGGGCTCGACCGAGGTAAGCAAATTACCGTGACCCAGCGCCACCCCTACTTTAGGGTAAGCACCGAGGATGGTCAGCTTACCCTTCCCCCTTCGCTGGTGCAAATGATTTATGTGCGTTTGGTGAATCGTGAGGTCTAGACCTCTCCGCAGTAGGTATCCCACGCGGCTTGGATAATCCGCGATCGCCCCATCCCTGTTTAGGAGTAAGAACCATGGCGGAAATCGGAATTTTCTATGGCAGCACTTCGGGCGTGACTGAAGAAATTGCCGAAAAAATACGCGCTGCGATCGGTCCAGATCGCTGCGATTTGTACAGCATGGAAGCTGATTTTGATAGTGTCGATGACCTCTTACAGTACGATTATTTGCTGCTGGGTTGTTCGACTTGGGGGGCGGGTGAATTGCAGAATGACTGGCGTGAACCCCTCTTTGATATGGAGATCGAAAAACCTGACTTTTCGGGTAAAACGATCGCCCTGTTTGGCCCTGGAGATTGTGAAAGCCACAGCAAACATTTTGTTGGAGCCCTGGGCATTCTCTACGACCAATTCAAAGCCCTTGGGGCCACCCTGGTAGGGGCAGTTTCCACCGAAGACTACAGCTTTGAAAAATCCACCGCTATCCGGGACGGAAAATTTGTGGGCCTACCCCTGGATGAAGTGAACGAAAGCGACAAAACCGATCAGCGCATTGCCGCTTGGCTAGAGCTTATCAAGGCCGATTTCCCTGCGATCGCGGCCTAGTTAAGGCCGTCAAGGGGCGCTGTTCTGCCGCCCTTTGACACCCCCCTAGATGAAGGAGAACTGCATTATGAGTACCGTCACTGGCCTCACCTTTGGAGGCCAAACCTGGATTCCCGAATTTCTACAAAAGATCAATTGGGACACCTGCCTGGGCTGTGGCCGCTGCTTCAAAGTCTGCGGGCGCGGTGTTATGGCCCTAATTGCCCTCAACGACGAAGGCGAAGTGGTCGATGAAGACGAGGACGATGACGAAATTGAACGTAAGGTGATGAGCGTGGTCAACGCCGCCAATTGCATTGGCTGCCAAGCCTGCGATCGCGTCTGCCCCAAAGGCTGCCACGTCTACGCACCGTTGCCAGCTTGAGCCTGAAGCGGGCTTCGACGTAGCTCAGCCCAAGAGGGTTCGACGCAGCTCAGTACAGCGGAGATGGAGAGATGGCGGGCTGGCGAGATGCTACTACTCTTAATCACCCCTCCACCCCACAGGAGGTGATGCCCTTGAACTAGCTGCCCTTGCCCCTATGACCGTTAGGAGGTTCCTTCAATTCGCATTTAGATCGTTTCAAGGAGACCAAAACTATGGCTACCGCTAAAGACATCATGACCGATGAGGTTGCCACGATTAAAGGCTCGGCTACCGTGGCTGAAGCCGTTCAATTGATGAAATTCAAAAAGCTCCATTCCCTCATTGTGGAGCGTCGCGGCCCTGAGGATGCCTACGGTATTGTCACCGATACGGACATTGTGAATAAGGTGGTGGCCTACGGCACCGACCCCAAAACCGTCAAGGTTTACGAAATCATGAACAAACCCTGTCTGGTGATTAATCCCGACCTGGGGGTTGAGTATGTAGCCCGGTTGTTTGCCCACTTCGGCATCGATCGCGCCCCCGTGATTCAGAACGATCTGATCGGCATTATTTCCAACACCGACATTCTGCAAAAGAGCGACTTTGTAGAAAATCCCAGAGTGCCCTTACTGCAAAAAGCCCTCCAGGCCCAAGTGGCCCACGCTCGGGGTGTTTCTGCCGCCAAGGGCCCCTACTCCAATGCCGGTAAAGAAGCCTGGGCCGCTGTGGCCGAACTAGAGGCCGAACTCGCCTTTTGCCAGGGCAAAGCCCCCGACCAAACCGCGGTGGAGGAGGTACCAGAGGCTGCGCCGGCCCTGGTGTAGGCACTTCCCTGGGGTCAGACCACACCGGATAGCCAGGTATTGAGGCGCCGCCACCTCTGTCTGATACCGCTCGTTCCACAGAGAGTAGGGCGACGGCAGAGGTATAAAGCCCTAGGGGCGGAGAGATGGGAAATCTCTTCGCCCTGGGTTCCATTCTTCTAATCGCACCCTCGGGTTGCCATGTTCTGCTTGGAGTTTGTCCTATGACACCCACCCTGCCTCCTCCTTCACCCTTTCGCCACCACGATCCCCTCCACCGCAACTGGGCGGAGTATTACCAAGCGGTGCAAGGTCGCCCACCCCGGGAGACTTTGCGGCTCGCCCTTGATCGCTTCGACCAGGAACCCGCTGACCAACGGCGGTTTGCGGTGGATCTGGGTTGCGGCGATGGTCGCGATACCGTGGAAATGCTGCGCCGGGGCTGGCGTGTACTGGCCATCGACAAAGAAGCCGATGCCATTGCCCGACTGACCCAGCGTCCCGCCCTGGACCCTACCCACCTCGAAACCCAAATTCAGGCCTTTGAAACCCTGGCCCTGCCCCCCGCCGTGGATCTGATCAACGCCAGCTTCTGTCTGCAATTTTGTCCCCAAGATCAATTTCCCGAATTTTGGACCACGGTGGTGGCTGCCCTCAAATCCGGTGGCCGCTTTGCTGGGCAACTGATCGGCGATCGCGACTCCTGGGCCGCCTATCCCAATCTCAGTGTCCACACCCGACCCCAGGTTGAAGCCCTCTTCCAGAACTTTTCCTTCGACTACTTTGAAGAAGAAGAACACCCCGGCAAAACCGCCCTGGGCGAAGAGAAACACTGGCACCTCTTTCAAATCGTAGCCCGCAAAAACTAATCCCCTTCCCCGCCACCCCTGCCACCCCTGCTTTCCCTGCCTCTCCCCTCCTTAACGCCATGCCTATTGCCCACGACATCACCGAACTAATTGGCCGCACCCCCCTAGTGCAGCTCAACCGTATTCCCCAGGCAGAGGGTTGCCTGGCCCGCATTGTCCTGAAGTTGGAGGGTATGAATCCGGCCGCTTCTGTGAAAGATCGAATTGGTATGAATATGATTCGGGCGGCGGAGGCGGCGGGAGAAATTACGCCGGGGGAAACTGTGCTCATTGAGCCAACCTCCGGTAATACCGGTATTGCCCTGGCCATGGTAGCTGCCGCCAAGGGTTATCGGCTGATTCTGACCATGCCCGACACCATGAGCTTGGAACGGCGAGCCATGCTC
This sequence comes from Leptolyngbyaceae cyanobacterium M65_K2018_010, assembly GCA_015295885.1. Lineage (GTDB taxonomy): Bacteria > Cyanobacteriota > Cyanobacteriia > Phormidesmidales > Phormidesmidaceae > Nodosilinea. The sequence continues at coordinate 16,093 of DVEE01000073.1, read as the reverse complement.
AATGCCTACGGAGCCGAACTGGTGCTGACCCCAGGAGCCAAGGGGATGAAAGGGGCGATCGAACGGGCCGCCCAATTGGTGCAGTTGATTCCCAATGCCTACATGCTGCAACAGTTTGAGAACCCCGCCAACCCTCAAATTCATCGAGAAACGACCGCCGAGGAAATTTGGGCCGATAGCGAAGGCGCGGTGGATATAGTGATTGCCGGGGTAGGCACCGGTGGCACCATCACCGGCATAGCTGAGGTGCTCAAACCCCGTAAACCTGGCCTACAAATGATTGCCTTAGAACCCGCAGCCAGCCCTGTCCTCTCTGGCGGGGCCTCGGGGCCTCACAAAATTCAAGGTATTGGGGCGGGTTTTGTCCCCCCAGTACTGAGAACTGATCTATTAGATGAGGTGGTGACCGTCACCGATGAAGCCGCGATCGCCTACAGCCGCCGCTTGGCCCGGGAAGAAGGGCTGCTCTCCGGTATTTCTGCGGGTGCGGCCCTGGCCGCCGCCATCCAGGTGGGCCAACGACCGCAAAACGCCCACAAGTTGATTGTGGCTATCCAACCCAGCTATGGTGAGCGCTACCTCAGTACCGCTCTGTTTAAGGACTTTGCTCCACCAGTTCCTTCCTTCTTAGCGGATTTGGGTATCCCCACTCTCCAACCCATGGTCGAAGCCCTCTAGGGTTTGCTCCTCCTACCGCGCCTCTTTCCTGCCATGCCTTCTCCTCTGACTGCCCCCCATCTCTCCTGGTATCTGGTGCCCCCCGACCTGAAGGATCTCCTCTGGGCCGCGGCGGTTTCCTGGCAGGATGAGGCCCAGGCTGATCGCTACATCCAGCAAGCGATCGATCATCCAGCGACATCCCTGGATGTGCTGGTGAGTGCCTATCGATACTTCTTCTATCGCCACAACGATCGCATGGCCCAGCAGATCGCCCAGCAGGTGTTAGCGCTAGTGGCCGAAGCGGAGGACTTGCCCCAGACATGGCCAGCATTGCAGCCCATTTTGCGGCAGCGGCGCACCGATCCACCGATTCGACTTTACCTAACTGCCTACTCCGCCCTGGGGATGATGCTGGCCCGATTGGGCGAGGTGGATGAGGCCCAAGCGATCGCTGGCCGACTCCAAAGCGTTGACGACGACAACGAATTCGGGGCCAAGCTCATCCTCGATATTCTCTCGCCCCAGGAGGATGACGATGATTGACATGCTGCACCAGGACTGGTTTGTCGATGCCGAGGGGCGGTGCCAACCCCGCCCTGCCAGCCGCCCCTGGGACTTACTGCAAGACCACTACTACTTGCACCAGTTCCTCAGCGACATTCTGTCCATTCTCGCCCACGCGCCCAACGAATTTGACCAGTGGGACTATCTGCCCCAGATTCGACGCAAAGTCCGGCAACTCATCCTCAATTCCTACTGGCTCAAGACCCAGCGGGCCGAGCCCGACCCTAAATCTGGGGTGGCGGTGATTACCCTCTACGACGAAATCGGCTATCCCCTGACGGTGCAAAACGTCATCACCGCTCCCGGCCTTGTCACCTCGATCCATAACCACGGTACATGGGGAGTCGTTGCGCTATTAGAGGGTCAGGAACGGCATACCTTCTGGCAACACCCCCCCGGTAGCGATCGCATCACACCGATCGACCAACGAACCTTGAACGCTGGGGAAATCATCAGCTTTATGCCGGAGGCCATCCATCAGGTGGAAACCCTCGGCCTAACACCCACGGTGACCTTTCAACTCTATGGGGATACCCAACCTAAAGCTCGTTTTCAGTTTGATCCAGAGACCTTTACCGCTAAACCCTTTTAGGAGGTTGACCATGACTAAGGTGCTGTTTTACGAAAAACCAGGCTGTATCAACAACACCCGTCAAAAGGCCTTGCTGAAGGCGGCCGGGCATCGGGTGATTGCCCGAAATTTATTGCTCGAACCCTGGACCCGCGATCGCCTGCGTCCCTTCTTTGGCGATCTCCCAGTCGCTCAGTGGTTCAATACCACCGCCCCGGCTATCACCACTGGCCTGGTTGTCCCCCACCAGCTCGATGCCGATATAGCCCTGGAACTGATGCTGCTGGATCCCTTGTTAATCCGCCGTCCTCTGATCAAAGTGGGGCAACAGTACCACGTCGGCTTTGACCTCGATTTCATTGACCAATGGATTGGCCTCAAAACGGCCCTAGCCCTTCATCAGGCGAAGGCTCCGCCTGATTTAGAAACGTGTCCGCGCACTCATCCACCCCAGGCATGGGCTAGTACTTGTTAGCAGCAATAACTCACCTATTTACACAAGCGCCAGGCCTTGCGTGGCCTGGAATTCTCTTTCTGCCTGCTGCGCACCGGCTACGCCCTATATCCTTCTGCCTAACGCCTACGGCGACGCTTCGCGAGCTGCCTTCATCCTTCTGCCTTCATCCTTCTGCCTTCCTCCTTCTGCCTTTCTGCCCTAGCCTAGCCCAACCATAATGTGTGACTTTTTAAACCGCTGGGCTCCCTCAAACAACCCGGAACCCGCGGGAGAATCAATGGACTTTGAACCGAAGTGGATTCAATATTACCAGGCGGTGGAAGGCCGATCGCCGCGTCCCACCCTGGTCAAAGCTCTGGAAGGCTATGCCCAGGATGCCCACCCCTTACCCAGGTTTGCCGTCGATCTGGGTTGTGGCGATGGCCGCGATACGGTGGAGCTACTCAACCAGGGCTGGCGAGTGCTGGCCATTGATGGCGAACCAGAAGCTATTACTCGCCTACGCCAGCGCGACAATTGCGATCGCACCTATCTGGAAACCCGTGTCCAGCGGTTCGAAGACCTCACCCTGCCGCCCGAAGTAAGCCTGATCAACGCCAGCTTCTGCCTACCCTTTTGCCACCCCGATCACTTCCCCCAACTGTGGGAAGAAATCGTTCTGGCCTTGGCTTCTGGCGGGCGCTTCTGCGGTCAACTCTTTGGCGACCAAGATTCCTGGGCCGTCTACGCTGACATGACCCACCACAGTCACGACCAGGTCCATGACCTGCTGACCCCCTTTATCGTGGAGTGGCTAGAGGAAGAAAACCATCCCGGCAAAACCGTCCTGGGTGAAGACAAGCACTGGCATATTTTCCACGTCGTCGCCCGCAAACGATAAGGCCAATTGCGCTGATCACATAGCGCCCTACGGGGATCGATAGTCCCGACATCATTAAAACTGCTTTCATCCTTTCAGGCCCTGACGCTATCGACTTGGAGTGCGCACCTTCGTACCTGCGACCCCCTCATCCCTTTCTATTCCCACCATCCGCCGTTTTGCCAATTTAGCTACAGCGCTTCGCCAGAATGTCGGCATCATGTTAACTATGCTTGCGCTCTGCATCCAAGATTTCCTTCCAGTTGCAGGCCCTAAGGAGTGCCATGATGAAACAGCGAAGATGGTTTTTAATATTCGCCCTGGTGGGCTTACTGGCGGCCTGCGGGGTAGCCTCTACCCCAAAACCCACGCCTACTTCGGCGGATACCTCTGAGCCCATTACTTTGACAGTTTCCGCCGCCGCCGACCTGAACTACGCCTTTCCCGAAATTGGCAAGCTCTGGCAACAAGAAACCGGCCATCAGGTGACCTTTAACATGGGCTCTACGGGGCAGTTGGCCCAGCAGATTGAGCGGGGTGCCCCCGTAGACCTGTTTGCCGCCGCTAATAGGTCCTTTGTGGAAAACTTAGACCAGGTGGGGCTGGTGCACTCAGACACCAAGGCCCTCTACGGGGTAGGGCGCCTCACCCTCTGGCAGCGAGAGGACAGCTCCATCGTGGTCAAGGACCTGAAGGATTTGCTCAAGCCAGAGGTGCAGCGCATCGCCATTGCCAATCCCGACCATGCTCCCTACGGTGTGGCTGCCCGCGAAGCCCTCCAATCGGTGGGAATTTGGGAGGAACTGCAACCCAAGTTGATCCTGGGTGAAAACGTCAAACAAACCCAGCAGTACGCTGAAACCGGCAACGTGGATGTAGCCATAGTGGCCCTTTCCATCAGTGTTGGGAAGCCGGGCCAGTGGACGCTGATCCCTGAGGAATTGCACAAGCCCCTGGAGCAGATGCTAGCTGTGCCCAAGAATGCGCCCCATCCGGAGGAGGCCAAGCACTTTGCCGCCTTCATCAACGGTCCTAAGGGCAGGCCGATTATGCGGAAGTTCGGCTTTATTCTGCCTGGGGAGGAACCAATCTCATGATTGCCCAACCGTTGATGCTGTCCCTCAAGGTCATTCTGGTGGCCAGCGTGTTGATTTTAGGCCTGGGCCTGGGCCTGGGCATTTTCCTGGCTAGAAAGCAGTTCCGAGGACAAATTTTGGTTTCCACCCTCCTGAATTTGCCCCTGGTGCTTCCTCCCAGCGTCGTAGGCTACTTTTTGCTCATGGCCCTGGGGCGGGGCAGTCCGCTGAAGGAATGGCTAGGAATTGACCTGCTGTTTACCTGGCAGGCGGGGGCGATCGCCTCCGCCGTTGTAGCTCTACCGCTCATGGTGGAATCCACCCGGGCTGCGATCGCCGCCGTTAACCCCGAACTGGAGGCCGCCGCCCGCACCCTCGGATCCCCAGAGTCCGAGGTGATTTGGCGAATCACCCTGCCCCTGGCCTACCGGGGCATTTTGGCGGGCTTTGCCCTGAGTGTAGCCCGGGGCCTAGGCGAATTTGGGGCGACGTTGATGGTGGCCGGGAGTATCCCTGGACGCACCCAAACCCTGCCCCTGGCCATTTACGATGCCGTACAAATGCAAAACTATGGCCTTGCTAACCAGATGGTGCTGTTGATGACCACCATGGCCTTTGCCCTGCTCTGGTGGGTGCGGCTGCTGGAGCGGCAAAAGGATACGACCCAGCGTCAGCCTCGAAAGGGGCAGAAGTCTCAGCGTCCATCAGGATGGTACTGGAGGATAAGTGCGGTAGCGGCTTCCCGACGAATAGCGGAGATAGCCCCCAGGCCAGTGAGAGAAGAAGGCCTATAGCGAGAAGTCGCCCTGATGGGCACGGGCAAAACCCTTTTCCCATCCTAGACAAACTACGCAAACTTGGGCCGGGTTTTCTGAGGTGGGCAAGGATAGGGTTGCGAAAGGTTTGAGCGGTAAACGCTTGTTTTGTTTTAAGACGGCTTGGCTTGACCACCCATTTCCATGGAACTGATTGTCGATATTCAAAAGTACCTGCCGAGCTTCACCCTAGAGGTAGCCTTTCGGGCGACTCAGCCAGAAGCCCTGGGGTTGCTGGGTAGTTCGGGGTCGGGCAAAAGCATGACCTTGCGTTGCATTGCAGGCATTGAAACCCCTGACCAGGGAACCATTGTGTTGAATAACCGAGTGCTGTACGACTCGCAGAAGGGAATCAACCTCCCTAGCCGCGATCGCCGAGTGGGCTATCTGTTTCAGCACTACGCCCTATTCCCCCATCTGACGGTGGCCGAAAATATTGCCTACGGCCTGCGGGGACAATCCCAGGCGGCGATCGCCCGCCAGGTGACCGAGCAGTTGCAGCGGGTGCAGTTGGCCGAATTTGGTAATCGCTACCCCCCACAACTCTCCGGCGGGCAGCAGCAACGGGTGGCCCTGGCCCGAGCCCTGGCCCCAGAGCCGGAAATTCTGCTGCTGGATGAGCCCTTTTCTGCCCTAGATGCCCACCTGCGCAGCGAACTGGAAAAGCAATTACTCAAAACCTTGGCCAGTTACCACGGCCTTACTCTGTTTGTCAGCCACAACCTGGAGGAAGCCTACCGGGTTTGTCCCCAACTGTTGGTGTTGGCCGAGGGCCAGGTTATGGCCGCGGGCCCCAAGCAGAGGATTTTTGATCATCCCGAGCGCTTGGCCGTAGCCCAACTGACGGGCTGCAAAAATCTATCCCGGCTAGAACAGCAGGGCGATTACACCCTCCGCGCCCTCGATTGGGACTGCACCCTAGACACCCTAGAGCCCCTGCAGCTCACCCACACCCACGTCGGCATCCGGGCCCATCGCTTCACCTTTCCAACCCAGCCCAGTCAACCCAACACCCAGCCCGCCTGGCTGGTTTGGACCAGTGAAAGTCCCCACCGCATATCCCTCTACCTGAAGTTAGGCAGTCCCCCTGCTGATTTAGATGATTACCACCTCCAGGCCGAGGTGTTCAAGGATGTGTGGCATCGCCTAAAAGACCGTCCCCAACCCTGGTGGGTACACCTCGATCCAGCCCAATTATTGTTATTACGACCCTGAGGAGTGACCATGAAACTTGATCTAATGGCCACTGTAATGGGCCTTGCCTTATCAGTGCCTTATCAGTTAGGAGTGTGATTGAGTGTGGGCAAACACCCGCACCGCTGACACAATCAAAATCACCCCCAGCACAAACTTCAACACCGCTGGGGAAATGATGCCGACCAAAACCCCGCCCAGAATGGCCCCAATGACCGAGCCCAGGCCCATGGGTAATCCCGTTTGCCGTAGGGAGCACCCTTAACCCTTCTCCAGGTTGAAGGCTAATCCACGGCCACCATAATGCTGGAGGCTTTCACCAGGGCGTAGGCCTCCTTGCCCTCCGCCAGCCCTAGCGCTTCTGCAGAGGCTTTGGTAACCATGGCAACCACATCCACGCCAGGAGCCACCTCAATCACCACCTCAGCATTAACGGTGCCGGCGGTTATTTTTTTAATGGTGCCTTTTAAGGTATTGCGAGCACTAACTTTCATAGAAACCTCTGGGCTGCGTGCCAGTATTCTTTAAGCATGTTAACTTTACTGGCATTGCCTGGAAAAATTGTGCTTTGAGATACGGAGTTGAGGGGGATTGCCGCCGGATTCAGGAAATGGTGACAACGGCGATGCCCTGCCGCCTTCTATACTGGCTGACAGGTCATGGGGATGGGTATCCCAGTGAAAGATGAATTACGCAACGGCCTCAAGCAAACCCGCCTGCGCCTGGGACTGAGCCAGCAAGACCTCGCTACCATGGCCGGGGTGAGCCGCCAAACCATCAGTGGTGTCGAGTCGGGGCAAACGGCCCTATCGGTCACCGTTGCTCTGCGCCTGGCCAAGGCCTTGGGGTGCCGGGTGGAGGATCTGTTCTGGATCGAGCGCGATCGCATCACCCTGGAGGCCACCCCCACAGCCACCCCTCCTACGGGAGACCGGGTGCCCGTCAGCCTGGTGAAAGTGGGGGGGCAATGGATAGCGCATCCCCTGGTAGGGAACGACGCCTTTCGCCTGGAACTGATTGCCGCCGATGGGGAAGCGATTCGCCAGCCCGATCGAGAGACCCTCACCGTGGCCCTACTGGATGACCCTGCCAATCTACTCAACACGGTGGCCGTGGCGGGCTGCGCTCCGGCCCTATCTCTGTGGGCCCAGGCGGCAGAGCGTTGGCATCCTGGATTGCGAGTACATCTCAGCTTTGCCAATAGCACCGCCGCCCTAGAGCAACTAGCCCGGGGCGAAGTCCACATTGCGGGGGTGCATCTCTACTGCCCCAAAACCCAAACCTTTAACCTGCCCTTCGTGCGTCAGGCACTCCCCCAGCAAGCAACTGTCCTGATTAACCTGGGTCTCTGGCAGGAGGGGCTGGTGGTGGCCGCGGGCAACCCCAAGGGCATTGAGGGGGTCGCCGACCTCAGCCGACCTGATATTACCCTGGTCAACCGAGAGCCGGGGGCGGGTAGCCGGGAATTGCTCGATCAAGCCCTGGCCGAGGCCCAGTTAATGCCCCACTCTATCCGGGGTTTTGACCAGGTGGTGCTCTCCCATCAGGCGGTCGCCCAGGCCATCGCCCAGGGTAGGGCCGATGTGGGAGTGAGTGCCGCCTCCGTGGCGGCCACCTACAACCTGGGGTTTCTGCCCCTGCGCCAATCGCGCTACGACCTGGTGACCCTCAAAGCCTACCTGGATGAACCGGCCGTGCAGCAATTGCTGGGCACCCTCAGCCATCGCCGGGTACTCTCCCAACTGGAGCGACTGGGGGGCTACGATACCCACATGACCGGAGATGTGGTGGCATCGATACCAGGGACAGATCCCGAAGCTGGCTCCGGGTAGCCTGTGGTAATGCCACCTGATTCGAGTCAGGGGTGCAGGGGTTGGGCGATCGCGCCTACTTAAAAACCCGAGTCCAACGGGTAGTGATACTCACCTTTCCCGATGGGAAAAAGACCAGAATCCCTTCGGTCAATGGGCCCTCAGCGAAGATAGGCACTGGCCTATTTCCAACATCCTATTTTCAACATCGTGCCTAAAAGCCTTAAGCTGGCCCGCCAAGGAATAATTTCATTGACGAAAAGAAATTACCAAGCCTATCTTTTATCCAAGGAAAATTTGAAAAAGTCGCATTTTGTATGGCTACAGGCCTTTTCTGTAACATTTTCAGGCGATTAGTTCACAAACCCCTACATCCCTTGATGCCCTGTCAAATTAGTAGCAAAAGCACTACTCTGTTTGAAAACTGTTAAGACAATAAACCAACAAAGGTTAAATGATTCAGGAAACCTAACTCACTTTTTGAGGGACAAGTCTAGGATGGGGAATGAACTTATTCGTATCAGGCGTCATCCTATGGACTCCATTCAGGAACAGGTCAGCCTATTGACGGGGAAAGTTGACGCACTGCATCAAATGATTGACCAGATCAAGGGTCAAATCTCAGCTATGCATGCTTCGGCACAGGCACCGATAGATGAAGAGGGCGAGCTTAAATTGGGTGCCCACGGCAACGGCGCATCCCATCGCAATGGCCCCAGCCTACTCGACACGGTCTGCGAACACAAGGATATTTTGATGGACAGTAGCTATGGCGATCTGGAACGTCAAAATACCGAAACCCATCTCTCCCAAGATATTCAAATTCAACGGCTCACCGCCCAACTAACCGCCGCCTACAACCGCATTGCCGCCCTAGAGGAGCAATTGCTGGCGATCAGAGTGCATTAGCCCAACTAGTACCTGAAGGCAGAAGGCTGTAGGGCCCAGCCCGTGCGCAGCAGGCACAAAGGGAATCCCCTTTTATCGAGGCTTTGCAGCCGCACAAAGGGTAGCCCCATTTCCGCCGCAGGGTACTAGCCTCAACCCTGAGCTAAAAAATAGCCCCTAACTGGCAGGGCAGTTTGCCCTGGCGCCGGTCAGAGGCCAACTAGGGTAACAGACGTTGGGGTGAACAGACTTGGCTTTACACCGTGCCTACGGCGGCGGGGACACTGCGCGCCATTTCATCATCTAAGCCAACCAGCTTAGCGCTGAGATCCCAGAGCTTGCGGGCCTTGGCGTCGTCTAGCGCCTCATCGGAAACCTCCTGGGCGAAGGAACGACGGCCGGGCTTCTGACGATTACCCCAGCTCCAATAAATGCCTGACTCCTTGAGTTCAGGATCGGCCACCACCGCGGCAAGCCGTTCTCCGGCCAGTTGTTGGGTGACATAACCGCCGGTGATGTTTTTCTGGAACCAGGGGAAGATCGACTGGAAGGCCTTGAAGTGGTTCCTAAACAGCGGCGTGTCTGCCACACAACCGGGATACAGGGAACTGAAGGTAATGCCGGTTTGATCGTGGTAGCGACGGTGCAGCTCGCGCATGGTAAGCACGTTGCAGAGCTTGCTGTCCTTATAGGCTTTGCCCGACTTAAACTTTTTACCGTTAATCATGGCAATAGGAGCTTTAAAGCCGGCTTCAAAGCCTTCCAGGTTGCCCAGATCCGGCGGTGCTGGGATGGGAATTTTGCCCCCCAGTTCCTTGGGATTAGCGGTTACGGTACCCAGAATCACCAGGCGCTTGTCGCTGGCGGGGGAGGCCTTGAGGTCATCTAGCATCAGGTTGCACAGCAGAAAGTGACCCAGGTGGTTGGTGGCAACGCTCATTTCGTAGCCATCTTCGCTGTAGAGGGGGTCCTTTAGCAGGGGGTAGTAAACGGCAGCATTACACACCAGGGCTTCTAGGGTGCGCCCGGTGGCTCGGAAATCGCTAACAAACTGACGAACACTGGCCAGGGAAGCCAAATCCAGACGCATGATGCTGTAGCTACCTGCTGGCATGCCAACGGCCTGGGCGGCCTGCCGAGCTTTGTCCACATTGCGGCAGGCCATCACCACATACCAACCCTGATCGGCCAGGGCCTTGGCCCCGTGGAGCCCGACTCCAGAGGAGGCGCCCGTAATAATGACGGTTTTTTGCTGTTCCATAGCGGTTTAAAGACTCTCTATCGCTTCTAGTTTTCCAGTCTTAAGGATTCCAAACACGATGCAGCTTTCTCTTAATGTTTTTTGAGGTGTTGTTACATCTGACAAAACTCCTGGGAGTAAGGGCCCCCGGGGTGGCTAGCTCTTTTCCTTAAAAAGCTGCAAGTGATTCACCTAGATGATTCACGAGCCCGGCGATCATCTCCCCGCTATCCCAGGAATCCACGGCATGTAGAATCCACGGCATATAACGGTGACTCAGCTAGATGTCCATGCCCCCCGGACCAACGGGCCTTTCCCGTTAGTCACGAATAAGGCAGCCTAGGAGATTTCTAGGCCAGAACTTCCCTCTGAATGGTGATGGGCAGAGGGCCTTGCCCGGGCCCAGCAGGGCAATTTTCCGACGGGACGCAGGCTTTGCCGATTCTACAGGGGTATGTTGCTATCCAGAAATCGGTTTAGGGCAACCCCTGCCCAAAGTCACCTCTAGGCCCTGCAACCGACCCAAGGCCAGGAGAACCCTCCTGCCAGGGCAACCAAACGGGAGCGGGGTGTTTACAGTAGGGAGAGTTCGAAGGCACCGGCGATCGCACCGGCCAGCAAAGCCACCATCCAATAGCGGGCCGGGGTAAAGGGCTTACGACGTTGGGCACGCCGCTTGAGGGCTCCGTACAGGTGGGGCGCCCCTAAAAGGAAAAACAGAAGACCGAGAAAACTCACGGGTGAGGAAGACTGACCCTGGTAAGAACGGCTTTGGTTGGCGAACATAGTCAAAATCCAAACTCGTCAGGAACAGGCAGTCAGAGATATGGTTACAAGTAGCATAGCATTACGTAACACATTGTAACAGTAGCTTGACTTGTTTTCCTTTGCCAAGAGGAATTTTTTTGTTTCCCGGTATCCCAAGTTACCCGTTCTCCCAGGCCCCGTTCTCCCAGGAAAGTCTAACTTTTACGACAAGGTGTTCTAGGCTACAGCGGTGTCCTGCCCAAGCCAGGACAACAGAATATAGCTGCTCCTGGGCAGGATTATGACTGTTACCCCCATGGCGCCTCCGACGACGGTGAGCCACCAGCCCCAAATTATTGTCTGCGGCCTGGGCCGAACGGGGCTGCGAATTTTTTCGCTGCTGCGCCAGCAGGGGGCGGCGGTGGTGGGGGTTAGCCATCACCCCTTACCCGCGGTGGGGGGAATCATCGTGGTGGGAGAACTGCGATCGCCCGCCACCCTGCTACAGGCGGGTATTCAATATGCCCACACCCTGGTTCTGGGCACCTCCGACGATGCCCTGAACCTGGCGGTGCTGACCCAGGCTCGTATCCTCAACCCCAACATTCGCATTATCAATCGGCTCTTTAACCTCAGCCTGGGAGAACGCCTCGACCATACCCTGCCCGATCATGTCACCCTGAGTGCCGCGGCCCTGGCGGCCCCCCTGTTTGCCTTTGCCGCCAAGGGTAATCGCGCCATTGGTCAACTACACCTGTTTGGGCTCACCTGGCCCATGTACGAAGAGGTCATCGATGCCACCCACCCCTGGCTTGGCAAACCCCTCAAAGCCCTGTGGGATAACCGGTCCCAACTGCTGATTCACTACCACTCGCCTCACCATCCCATCGACTTGGTCACAGCGGTGGTGACAGACCGGGTACTGCAACCGGGAGACCGCCTGGTATTGGCCACCCAACCCCAGCAACCGCTGCTGAAGTCCCGGCAGGTGGCTCAGTTCTGGCAACGGCTGCTAGTCACCCTCGACCATGGCCGGCGGCGGGCCCGGGCCACCTTAATGGTGGTGTTGGCCCTCCTGATCACCATCGGGCTGGCCACCTTTACCTATCTCTGGCACAACCTCAACACCAGTTGGGTCGATGCTCTCTACTTTTCCGTTGGCATGATTACTGGCGCCGGCGGGCAAGAACAGGTGGCCGAACAGGCTTCTGCCCCGATCAAGGTCTTTACCGCGGTGATGATGCTAGTGGGGGCTGGGGTGATTGGCATTTGCTATGCCCTGCTCAACGACTTTATTTTAGGGTCCCATTTTCAAAGTCTCTGGAGCGTGGCCCGTATGCCGCGCCAACACCATTTTATTGTCTGTGGCCTGGGGGGAGTAGGCTACCGGATTGCCACCCACCTGCACGAAACCGGGCACCGGGTCGTGGTCATTGAGTGCGATCCCAACAACCGTTTTCTTCCCTCGGTCAAGGCTTTAAAGATCCCAGTCTTAGTGGCAGACGGCAGTATCACCTCGACCCTGGAAACGGTGAATCTGAATTCGGCCCAGGCCATTCTGGTGGTCACCAGCGACGATACCGTTAATCTGGAAATTGCCCTGACCGCCCGCAGTCTGAGTCCCAAAGTACCCGCGGTAGTTCGCATCTATGATGCCGAATTTGCCCAGCAGGTGCAGCAGGTCTTTGAGTTTGATCAGGTGCTGAGTCCCATGGATTTAGCCGCTCCTACCTTTGCCGCCGCCGCCCTGGGGGGACGAATCCTGGGCAATGGCATGGCAGGGGATCTACTCTGGGTAGCCATTGCTACGCTGATCACCCCCAACCATCCCTTCTTTAATCAGTCCATCCAAGCCGTAGCCCAAACCGCCCATCTGGTGCCCCTCTATATCGAAAGTCAGGGACGCACTCGCCATGGTTACGACTTGCTCGATCTCACCCTGGCTGAGGGCGATGTACTCTACCTCACCATGCCCGCTAATCGGCTCGATCAACTCCGTCCAGCTACCCCGAGCCTAGTCCCCCGCAGTTAGGCTCGCCGCCTTAGGGAGCCACCAGATGCCCCTGGCAATGGGGACAGATGCCATAGACGGTGAACTGAGCATTTAACCGGGTAAAACCCCACGCCTGGGTTTCGCGATCGCTGACCGCGGTGATTCTAGGATCCTCGAACTCGGTGACTTCACCACAGTGAACACAAACCAGGTGATGGTGCTGGTCCATGATGGGGCCGAGTAGTTCGTAGTACTTGCGATCTTCCGCCAGTTCTAGCTCTTGTAGCAGCCCCAGATTAACCATCACATGCAAGGCCCGATACACCGTAGAAATGCTAATTTTTTCACCCTGATCGGCCAGCCTTTGGTGAATTTCCTCTGCGCTCAGGTGATGGGCCAGGGGATCGCCGCTGAAAAGAGCCAGGATCTTTTGGCGTTGGCTGGTCAGGCGAAAGCCTTCCCGGTTCAAAATTTCCTTCAGGAAATCTGCCTGGGGATTTGCACAATCTGTGAAACCATTACCTTCCATCACTACATTCCATAGATCAATTAGTGGTCAAGCCCGATTAAATTTGACTTTCGGCCCCACAATCTTGGCTATTGAAAGTCATTTTCGGTAAACGGAATTTCAGCTATTGAAAATCATTTTCGCTAACCCCTGGACGGAAAAAGAATCACCGTTTTAAGATAAGTTCGACTTGTTTTTTAAGGCCAGAAAACCTATGATTAAAATCTGCAAAACCAGCAGAGAAAACTAAATAAACCCCTGAAATACCCGGAACCATTGAACTTAGTTGAATTAAGGAGAGCGCTATGCCCGTAACTGAGACCCTGTTGCAATCCTACGGAGAGATTGCCGACAACCCCATTGGGTTAGAGAAGGCGGTAACGGAGCCTATTGTGGAGGGGCTGAGCACGGTCTACGCCAGTTTTATGGCTCTCTACGTGCAGTATCAAAAGCATCATTTTGTGGTGGAAGGCTCCGAATATTACATGCTCCACGACTATTTTTCGGAAAGCTATGAAGCGGTTCAAGGCCATGCCCACGACGTGGGTGAGCGGTTGCATGGGTTAGGCGGGGTGCCCGCGGGTAGTTTTGCCAAGTTGGCAGAGTTGTCTTGCTTTGAGCCCGAAGGCGATGATGTGTACCGCTGTCGCCTGATGATTGCCAATGATCTGAAAGCTGAGCAGGCCTTGATTGATTTGATTCGGCGATTGGCCGCCCAGGCTGAAAGTTTGGGCGATCGCGCCACCCGTTACCTGTACGAGCAAATTTTGCTGAAAACCGAAGAACGGGCCTACCACCTGGAGCATTTCCTCACCCCTGATAGCTTGAAGTTAAGTTGGTAAGATGGCTTCTAACACCCACCGTCTGGGTATGCTCGGCGGCCAGGGATTTCCCTGGCCGGTTCAATGGCGGTAGCAGCCTATAGCAATCCTGGGCAAAGATCATCTTGGCCTCTTGGGGAGGGGTGGACCTGACCGTGGGACCTTCCTGGCTAGCTCATGCTGGCGAATGAGGGGAGATCCGTGAGCAGCCTCTGTCAGTGCTCCTAGCAGGGAGATCTCAGGGCTTGTGACCTAGCGATACCGATCTAGGAGTGCAACCGCACGGTCGGGGTTGATCCGGCTGTGCAATTTTCCCTGGGGCAGCACCCGCAGGTTTGGCCCCAGCTTACAGGCCTTCATACACCCGGTTGCCTCAATGGCGATGTGTTGGAAACCGGGGTTAGCCTCCACCTCCGCCTCCAGGGCCTGCCAAATTTGCTGTCCTCCTTGCTTAAAACACTTGCCCTTGCGGCACACCTGAATGCAAACCTGAGCACCGGGCCGAGAGTCCTCCCGGGGAGAGGCCGGTACTAGGGCTGATGGCAGGGGCGGGACGGCCTGCCTCAGGGCATCGGGCACCTCCTGCTCTGGCCAGGGTAGAACATCAAGGGCCTGCCAGCGATCGCCCTCTGGATAGGCCCACACCTGAATCCAATCGCCGGGGGAAAGCTCCCGCACCAGCATAGGGCGCAGGTATTTAGGCAGCTTAATGATCAGACATCCCTCCAGGCTCTGAAGCTGTAGGCCCTTAAGTTTGCCCTTCTGCGATCGCAGGGGGGCGCCATACTGCCCCATCAAGAGCTGCCTCCGAGGCGGCCCGAGGGCAGTTAGCCCGGAGATGGCGGCAGCGGTAGCCAGGGATTGGCAAGACCGTGGCGGCATCGGGGCACTCATGGATGAATCCTTTGCTGCCAACAGCGATTGAGGTGATCCACCAGGTCAGCCTTGGGGGCTACGCAGGCCTGCACCACGCTCCACACCTGGGCGATCGCCGCCGGGCTGTGGGCCGTAACCGTGAGGGGAGCGTTGACGCGGCAATCACAGGGAATGGCTAGATCCTTCAGGCGGGTGAACACCTCCCACCGGGAGACGGGGTCTAGGCTGAGGGGAATCTGGGCTGGATCGTAGAGGGGGGTATAGCTGGAGTTTAGGCTTGGCATGGATGGGGTTCACTCGCTCCTCAGCGAGGGGGGACAGGGGAAGGCATCTTCTAGGACCCATTCGCAATTGCTGCTGACCCAGGCTGCCGACCCATCTTTAGTTGACGGGGTACGGGGGGCTGAAGCCCTTGCCAGACCCCTGCCAAAATCGGGTTGACTACTGCTCCAGCACAAAGGCCGAGGGGAGTTAGGGCAGACCTTATTGAAGATCGTTTCTACTAACATAGCCGACCCCTCGGATTAATGCAACAGATTTTCAATAAGCTAGACAAGGAAAGGAGCTGAAAGCTCTTTCTACAAGGGTTTCTCAAATTAGGGGTGGCAATAATTCCTAAAAGGCTTTAGGTTGGTCATCCAGCCTAGGGGAGCTGGGTTCCTGGAACCCAGCGCTAAAGCACCTGCATGGCCATAGCCTCAGTCGCGGTCAGGGGTGTAGTCGTCATGCGGTACAAAATACCGCCATCGATGGAGATCACATTGAGAAAGTAGGCCGGCTGGCCAGATTTTGTTACGGCGTAAATCTGCACTCCCGTTTCTGAGCTAATTTCCTCTATCTGGTAACCCTGGGCCACCAAATCTGCCTGCAACGACCGCACCGCTGCCCGCCAGTTATGGACCGGACTACGCCAACAGTTTTCTACACCGCCACAGGCGGCCTCTGCCCCATTCAAGTGGGGGAAATCCGCGTAGGGACTTTCAACCTCTGCGGGCGGAGGAGCGGAGGGGGCC
>DVEE01000239.1 GCA_015295885.1 Leptolyngbyaceae cyanobacterium M65_K2018_010 | reverse complement strand
ATACCCTCTAACCGCGACTGTACCCAGCGATCGCCCCAATACCACTCATGGAAGCCATCGATCCCCCCCGCCAGCAACAGGCGCAGGTGGTGATCGGTGACTGCCTGGACCTCGTGGCGAATTTCGATGGCCCCCAGGTAACTCCTAAAAACGAGGCCAGGGTGCAGCTGATCGGGCAACCCTTCCTCAAAGCGCTGGGGCCAAAGCCACTGTCGAAATTTCCCTGGCTGCAGCAGGCAGGGCTGAATTTGCCCCGTCGAGGCATCCACCTCAATGCGCAGGTGACTTTGCTGAAAGGTGCCTAACATAAAATTTTGGGCTAGCCCAAACGCAACTCTTCTCAGTATGCCAAAAATAGCTCGGCAACCTCGGTGCTGGGCAAGTCGGCGGGGGGCAAGCGAGGGTCAAGGGAAGCTTCTACAATGGTTAAAGACTAAGGATTGGCAAAAAACTTCGGGGCACCATGGCAGATCAACTGATACGGGCAACGGCAGCGGCAGGCGGCATTCGGGTGGTGGGGGTGGTCACCACCCGCCTTACAGAAGTCGCCCGCCAGCGGCACCAACTCTCCTACGTGGCCACCGCGGCCCTGGGTCGCACCATGGCGGCGGGCCTATTGTTGGCCTCGAGTATGAAGCGTCCCCAGTCTCGGGTGAATATCCGAGTGCGCGGCGATGGCCCGCTGGGGGGAATTTTGATCGATGCGGGGTTGGATGGCACGGTGCGCGGCTATGTGGATAACCCCACGGTAGAATTGCCCCCCAACCGGGTGGGCAAGCTCGATGTAGGAGCTGCCGTCGGCCGCCAGGGCTACGTTTACGTGGTGCGGGATGTGGGCTATGGCTACCCCTATTCCAGCACCGTAGAACTGGTATCGGGGGAAATTGGGGAGGACCTTACCCACTACCTGGCTACCTCCGAGCAAACCCCCTCGGCCCTGGTGCTAGGGGTATTTATGGGATCCCAGGGGGTCGAGGCTGCCGGGGGGCTATTGCTGCAAATTCTGCCCCGGGCTGCTGAAGATGAGGAAATGGTCACCACCTTAGAAAATCGCCTATCTGCCCTGACGGTGTTTACCCCGATGCTAAGGGCCAACAAAACCCTACCCCAAATTTTCGAAGACCTGGTGGGAGACATGGGGCTGGAGATCTTGCCCGAAACCCAACTGGTGCGATTTCACTGTCCCTGCTCCTTTGATCGCATGTTGGGAGCCCTGAAAATGCTAGGGGAAGAGGAACTGCAGGATATGATCGAGAAGGATCACGGAGCTGAGGCCACCTGCCACTTTTGCAACCAGGTTTACCATACCGATAGCGACCAACTGGCCCAACTGATTGAGGATTTGCGGGTAGAACGGCAGCAGGCGGGGCAGCGTTAGAATCTCCTAGAGTATCACCAGGGGGAGCCGTAAACTAACCCGGCTCCCCCCAACCCGGCCCGATTAGCAGTGGGCCAGCTGAGGGCAAGGGACAGAGACCACCTCAGGGGATTCGCATCTGGTTCAGTATAAATTGAACTTGACAGAATGCCAGGGGTGGAACGGTGAGAAGGCGTTGTCTTCCTTACCAGCCGAGAAATCCGCTGTCTCAGGGTGTTGTTCAGTTTTTCAATGCAGCTCTTCAACCCACTCTCTTTGCCAACCGCCACAGGGCGTTTACTGGAATGAACCAGTGCCGCTAGGACTGGTTAGAGTAGAGTAAGAGACGGCTTTCCTAACTCTTTCTCAGCGCTATGCGGCAGTTCCTGAAATATACTCTGGCCAGCCTCACGGGGTCTGTATTGTTCTTGCTGCTGCTGGGCTTGCTAGCTTCCCTAGGGGCGGTGGGATTAGCAGGTCTTCTGGTGGCCAATTTAGCGAAAGCAGGGAGTGGCTCAACGGTGGAGAAGAACTCTATCCTGGTCTACGACTTGGCTACCCCCATTCCTGACTCTCCGGCAACAGCCAGTTCTGGCATACTAGGGTTTACCTCGGCCCCCGGGCCCCTGGGTCTCCGCCAGGCGGTGCTGGCGATCGAGGCGGCGGCCACCGATCCGCACATTGCCGGGCTCTACCTCAAAGGTAGCAATGCACCAATGGGGGCTGGATTGGCCAATCAACAGGATCTCCACCAGGCGATCGCACAGTTCAAAGCCTCGGGGAAGCCGATCCTAGCCTACGACCTCTCCTGGAGTGAGCAGGAATACTACCTGGCTTCCCTAGCCGATACGGTATACCTGAATCCCTTCGGTGATCTGGAAATGAACGGCCTCTACGCCGAGGTCATGTACCAGGCGGAAGCCTTAGAAAAGTTGGGCATCGGTGTTCAGGTGACACGGGTGGGCCAATACAAGTCAGCGGTTGAACCCTTTACCCGCACCACCATGAGCCCCGAGGAGCGGCAACAAACCCAGCGATTGGTACAGGATTTGTGGCAACTCTTACAGGCGGGCATAGTCCAACCGCGATCGCTACAGCCTCAGCAGTTGCAAACCATTGCCAATACCCAAGGATTGCTGTTTGGTGCCGAGGCCAAAACCCAGAAGCTGGTCGATGAAATCGCCTACGAAGATGAGGTGATCACCGCCCTACGCCAAATCACTGAAGAAACCAACGATGAAAAGACCACTCCAGCCAAAGAACTATCGAGTTTTCGGCAAATCAGTCTATCTCGCTATGCCCAGGTGAGTCAGGATGACTGGGTGAGGCGCCGTGCCAAGCATCAAATTGCGTTGGTCTATGCCGAAGGCCCCATCATCGACGGGGACAGCAGCGATGGTTTTGGTCAGCAGACGGTCATTGCGGGTAATAGCCTGGCTCAGCAATTACGTCAAATTCGCCAAGACGAAGACACCAAAGCGGTTGTTCTGCGAGTTAATAGTCCTGGCGGCAGTGCCACTGCAGCAGAAGTCATTTTGCGAGAAGTGCAGTTAATTCAGGCCGCCGGTAAACCCGTCGTGGTTTCTATGGGCGATGTTGCTGCTTCTGGGGGATACTGGATTGCCACTACGGCCGATGCCATTGTGGCCCAACCCAGCACCATTACTGGGTCCATAGGCGTGTTTAGCCTTTTTCTCAACTGGCAAGACTTGGGTAACAAGGTAGGGGTTAACTGGGATGGGGTCAAAACCGCTGAGCTGGCCGATATTTTTTCTACCTCTCGCCCTAAGACCCCCCAGGAGTTGAGCATCCTGCAAAAAGCCGTAGACACGATTTATGGGGCTTTTCTAGACCGGGTAGAAACAGGACGAAAACTGCCCCGCACCAAGGTTGCCGAATTAGCCCAGGGGCGGGTTTGGTCTGGGCAAACGGGCCTGACGCTGGGGTTGGTAGATGAACTAGGGGGGCTCAACCAGGCCATTGCCAAAGCTGCCCAATTGGCCGAATTAGGCGATGACTGGCATCTACAAGAATATCCTCAACCCAGCGACTGGCAACGATTCCTCCGCCTATTCAGAAGTCAGCCCAACGACACCCCAACTTCTCAACAGGGTGTAGTGGCTGAGGTTGCGCGTCTGCTGAGTCACCAGCTCACCCTACTGAAAACCTTTAACGATCCTAGAGGCCTGTATATGCGACTGCCCTTCTCCATTCAGATGGATTAGGAATCGGCTGCAGTGGGTAAAGGTGCCCTAACCCACCTTCTATCTCAAGGTGCCGCCAGTGATCCCATGCACTCGTAGCAAATCTTCCACGGTGGCACAGTAAGGTTCCATTCCAAAGGTGGCTGGGTTGACCGCACCCTGGTATACAAAGTGGCGATAGTGCAGGCAGAAGTAGTCCCAGGGAGCCATTTGTACCCTAAACACCTGAATCAATACATCTGCTAGCCAAAAGGATAGGGGGATCCGAAACCAAATGCGCTGACCAAAGTAGTCACAGGTTTGTTCAACCAGTTGGTTGGCAGAAAGGGGAGGATTGCCCAGCACGTACTCCCGGTAGCCAGTTTCTGAAGGATGCTCGATCAGAAATTTAATGACTGTGGCAATATCCTGGGCATGGGCAAAGTGAAACCCTGCATCGGCCCGGAAAAAACGGGCCAGACCAATCCAGCGGCTGACATCCTTTAACCCCGCCGAAAGAAAGGAGTAGGGCTTATCCTTATCCCCCCCAAACACTAGGGTTGGGAATACCGTCGTGATCTTGTTGTAAATCGCCAGTTCTGGCAGACGGTGGTGGCATTCGTACTTACTGCGAATGTAATCGGTCCCCAGGTCCCGGGCCTCAGGGAGAGGCAGGCCATTCTGATTCAAAATGCTGGCCGTTGAGAAGTAAATCACCTGATTACAGCGGTCAGGGTCCAGCAGGGCCATCAACCGCAGGTTATCCTCCACATTAGTCCGGTGGACATAGTCACTTTCTCCCCCCCAGACCGCTGCCGTTAGGATGGCTATATCGATAGTAGAGAGGATGCTGGCGTACTGGTCAATGTCGGCCAATCCTCCATTCAGAATGTGGATCCTGGGATGCCCTTGTACCGGTAGACGCATTTTGTCGGGATGGCGCAGGAGTAAAAAGATCTCGTAGCGATCCTCCTGCATCAGCAGTTCTAGGATGTAATGGCCAATGCAGCCACTAGCTCCGGTTATGAATACGCGGGTTGGGCTTGGAGAAGTTGAGGACAAAGCGAGGGTTTCCAAATCGTTCTAGCTAGTCAACAGTGTCAATGGATTCAAATAGACTTTATCGGCAAATCGCCATCCCTGCCATTCTCTCCTGCCTGGGGCTGAAAGCCAAATATCTGGGCCGTCCATTCAAAGTCCGCTAGCCTTCCATAGTATTGTCATCTCAGTAAAATCTCGATAAAGCGGCCGGCAAGCCTCCGGTTATCTCCGCATTCCTGCGTATAACAGAGGGAATAGATTACCGTCCTTGGAACTCCCTAGGGTCATGGTTCGGCCTGCTTCTCTCCCTGAAACCGAGGTTATTCTGGCCGAGCTGAGATCCCAGTTTAGCCGGGGGGTACTCTGACATCATGCCCAATAGTAAATTTGGTCTATCTGAGTCCTAACCCGGTTGTGATAGGTGAGTTTGAGCGTTATTGCGGTTGTTTTCCCTCTCAGTCTAGGTAGGTATGTCTTTTAGTTGTGCTTTGATTAAGCTTAATTTAAATCGCTCTAAGCTTAAGTCCCAGCAACAGGGGTTTACCCTCATTGAGTTGCTGGTTGTAATCATCATTGTGGGCATTTTGGCGGCGATCGCCCTACCGGCATTTCTCAATCAAGCTGCCCGAGCCAAACAAACTAAAGCCCTGAATGCAGTGGGAGCCATGAATCGGGCTCAACATAGCTTCTTCTATGAAAAGGCCAAATTTTCCAACAGTATTGCGGAACTAGGCTTTGCCCACCTGAACGAAGAAGGGGAATACGAGTTCGAGGTTACAGGTGATACTCGGGACACTAAAATTGTTGCCAGGCCACAGGACTCTTCTCTCAGAGGCTATGCCGGCCTAGTCTATCTCAACCGCGATAGCCAGGGGAACGCTATTTTATCTTCACTACTGTGTGAAGGGAATCCGGGCAGTACACCTAACCCCAATCTAGTCCCAGACCCTAATGGGCAAGTCCAGGCCCAGGATTGCCCTGCAATTTAGCTGAGCTAACGGAATAGCCTCGTTAACTCAAGCCGCCCTGGGGATTGCCGGATCCGCAAATTTTTCTTGACACTGGAGTCTATGGATATGGTGAAATAGGTGCCACCAGTACTCTTCGGGTAAACCACAGGTGGCTGCACCGCGGAGCACAACGTTGGAGTACCAGTCATTTGGGGCTACCTCCGTAACCAGCTTGCGGATAACCGTGTAGGTGCGAGTCCCATGGTAGAGACGATTGCCGCAGACAACCGTAACGGTTTCCTGCTGGTAACCCTCTTCTCGATGATCCAGAGCCTTGCTCAGGCGCCAAGGGAGCCTATATAAAACCCCATGCACTGAGCTAGAGGCATTGGGTGTAATGTCGAGTACGCCGCAATTTCTCAGTCTCGATCGACGGAAAAAGCCTAGTCGATATCCGCTCAGGATTGCCGGACCAACAACGTAGGCATGGGTACTTTCTCCCAAGGATCGCTTGAGATCAACGGGACACATACAGGATCCATAGGCAAAGTAAAAAAAGTATCCGTCTTCAGTAGGGCTTGGAGTTAACGAGCCAGGGGGAAGGTCCATAACCGTAGCCAACGATCAAGGTTATTGAATCCTGTCAGTATAACCATTGTCGTAG
>DVEE01000484.1 GCA_015295885.1 Leptolyngbyaceae cyanobacterium M65_K2018_010 | reverse complement strand
AACGGGTCGTCGATGAACCTAGCGGTGATCGCTATTTTGTTGCCAGCGGCGGTGAGTAAGGTCTCCATTGCTCTAGGCGATCAGGTGATGCTGAAATTGTCCTACGCGGTGGCGATCGTGCTGATTTTGGTCTATATCCTCACCCTGCTGTTTTCGATGAAAACCCACTCCTATCTGTACCATGCCGGGGTGGCCAACCAGGACGGGGAGGTGCAGATGGTGGAGGGCAAGGTGACTGCCATTCCCGCCGAGAAAGAGACCGAGGAGCGCCCCAACCTGTGGCTGTGGGTGGGGGTGCTGCTGGGGGCCACCCTGCTGGTGGCCCTGGAGTCAGAGCTTTTGGTCGATACCCTGGAGGTAGCCTCCGAAAGCCTGGGACTGTCGCCCTTTTTCACCGGGATAATTTTGCTGCCCATTGTTGGTAATGCCGCAGAACACGCCACCGCCGTGACCGTCGCCATGAAAGACAAGATGGACCTCTCGATCTCGGTCGCCGTCGGGTCGAGCCTGCAAATTGCGTTGTTTGTGGTTCCGGTGCTGGTGCTGGTGGGCTGGGCGGTGGGGCAACCCATGAACCTCAACTTCAGTACCCTGGAACTACTGGCCGTGGTGGTGGCGGTTCTGATCACCAACTCCGTCAGTGCCGATGGCCGATCAAACTGGCTAGAGGGGGTACTGCTAATGGCGGCCTACACCATTTTAGGGTTGAGCTTCTACGTGCAACCCCTGACCGCAATGGCCGCCGGATAAGGAGAAAGGGAAACAGACCCGTGGACAATCTTGGCTTGGGCAACGCCCGATTATACGCCCGACAACAGATCTAACAGGAGCTTCACCGAGGTGTTCGATGTATAACTTGAACTACAGACTGATCCTCTATTCGGCTCTGATGACCGCTCTCCTTGGAGGACTGTTCGGCTGGGCGATCTCTTACATTGGCCAACCCGACCTGGAGATCCAGCGCTACCAAAGCGAGTTTTACCAAAAACTTCACCGCCGCTACCCGCTGATTGGAGCTGGGTTTGGCTTCGCCGCTGGATATTTCTTTGCCATTGTCGCCAGGCCACCAAGCAGCGCGATTCTACGAAATAACCTAAATCCAAGTCCAGCGGATGAAATCTTCCCACTGGGCATTTTGTACTATGGGCATAGTCTTGTCAAAAAATCACCTAAAAGCCTAGCTTGATCAAGCGAGCCAGGATAAAGTTGGCCAACTTAAGACCGTAGGGGGTCACCCAAACCGAAAGAGGCAAAAAACCCTCTGGGGCATCGGGGCTAACGTCCCAATTTTCTCGGACGATGAGCTTGCCGTTTTGTCGCCAACCAATGCGATCGCAGAACTGAAGAAACAGGTCTTGATCCTGGGCAATTAGCGTGTTGAGATCGCCACCAACTTCCTTATACTTTTGCAACTGAATACTCAGGCCAAAGCGGTCATTGCTATATTTCCGCCAGAGGCGATCAACAATTTTAAGCGGCCCAATAGGATAATTTTCAATATCTACTGG
>DVEE01000051.1 GCA_015295885.1 Leptolyngbyaceae cyanobacterium M65_K2018_010 | reverse complement strand
CCCCGGATAAGTCCCTGCGGGAAGCCGCCCATGTGATGAATGACAAGCGCATTCGCCGGTTGCCGGTGGTGAATGATCAGGGCCAGGTCGTGGGTATGTTGACCCGCGGTGACATTGTGCGAGAAATGGCCAAGAGCTACGAGTGAGCCAGGGGGTATACCTAGTTGTCGAAATAGCCGATAGTAGACATAGCAGTGAGGTGCTAGAAACTACACCATGGCTATTACTCCTGAATCGGTTAGAGACCTGCTTCATTCAGAGGACTACGGCGATCGCCTGAGGGCGGTAAACCAATTTCGAGAGTTGGAAAGGGCGGCGGCCTTTGAGTTAGCCCAATTGGCTGCCAACGATGGCAACGCCCGGGTACGTTATGCGGCGATCAGCCAGTTAGCTCATCTGGGACAGCACGATGTCGCCACCATTGAACCCCTGCTGCGCCGAGCCCTGACCAACGATCCCGAAGCTGATGTCCAGGCGGCGGCGGCCGATGCGATCGGCGGCTTACAGCTGCGCAGTGCCTACGAGGACTTAGCCGCTGTTTACCACAGCAGTCACGAGTGGTTAGTGCAATTCAGCATCGTGGCCGCCCTGGGCGAATTGGGAGAGCCCCAGGCATTCTCACTGCTCCAGGAAGCCTTGGAGTCCGAGAACGAACTCGTCACCACCGCTGCGATCGGTGCCCTGGGCGAATTGGGGGATGCCCGGGCCGTACCGCTCCTACTCAACTACACTAACCATCCTGATTGGCAGGTGCGCCACCGGTTAGTGCAAGCCCTGGCCCAATTTAGCCAACCGGAAGCCCAAGCCGCTCTCACGGCCTTAACCCAGGATAGTTCAACCATCGTGGCCGAAGCCGCTATTCAGCACTTGAACCGTTAACTCTGCTAAAGGGAATAGCGGGTAAAGTTGCAGCTATCCGCAATACTAAACACTGGCATGAATTTTGCTATAATTATAAAAAGTTAAGTCTTTGATCACCCTAAATCCAACCCAAGGGGTATGTAAGTCAGCGTTCCCGAGGTTTATTGCCTTTGGCTTTTTAATTCAAAATCTTTAATTGCTCGTTTAGAGAACTTGCCACCCAAGGTTTTACATTGAGCCAGATCATTATCCTATGGTGATGGTAGGCAGGCATTTTTTAGTCAGCAGTGTTGTGAGGTGTTGAGTGGTTGCAACTTCTCCGCCCCTAAGTCAGCGAAAATGGGGTTCCCTAAGCTTTGTTTCTACTCTATACCTGTACCCGGTTCTGGATATCCTAGTAGCCGAAGTTCCTAAGCCCTGGCAGGCGGAAATCCGGCTCGGTTTGCAAGAAGCTCTCGTCAATGCCGCTAAGCACGGCAATCAGCTCGATCCTGCTAAGCAAGTTTCGGTCCGGTATACCTCAGTCGGTTCAAACTATTGGTGGATTGTGAAAGATCAGGGGAAAGGGTTTGCCCATCCTTGCCGGTGCGAGGATTTTATGCTTGAGGGTTGCACCCCCCACTTTGGCGAATGTGGGCGAGGTCTTT
>DVEE01000020.1 GCA_015295885.1 Leptolyngbyaceae cyanobacterium M65_K2018_010 | reverse complement strand
CTTATACTAAATCCGAATAGCATACCCCCGAAACGACTGGGCTTGTCATGCAGACCACCAACGATAGTGGGTTAGGGCTTTAATCTCGGCTTGCATGGACAGCAACGTGCGGCAGCGGGCCTCAAGGACATCCTCGAGGTCCCTGAGGGTATCCAAGCAGCGGTTAACTAAGGGGGCATCGGCGAGTCGCCAGAGTCGTTCTGCCGGCTGCAACTCGGGTGAGTAAGGCGGCAATACCTCTAGATGGATGCCGTCGGGTATCACGAGGTCTTTGCAGGTGTGCCATCCAGCGCCATCAATGACCAACAGAATCCGCTGATGAGGGCCCGCCCCGCCTTGCTCCGCAAATGTGGCCAGGGCTTGGTTAAACCAATCGCTATTCACCCGAGGCAGAATGAGCCATTCGGTATCGCCGGTCGTGGGATGAACACACTCGTAGAGGTCTGTCCACTCATCGCGTGGGTCAACCCGGGCCAACGGTCGCTGCCCAACTTTGGTCCACAGCTTGCGAATAATCGGTTTCAAGCCGAGGCGATGTACCCTTCGGGAAGGCTACGCCTACATCGAATGACCAGGCTTCGACGAGGGCTTCAGGGTACTGCTGTTCCAGTTCAGCCTTACGCTCCGGGAGTTTTTTTAAGAGCCGCTTGGGCCTCAGGGTCACCTTTGCGAGGCCGGGGACGAGGCACTTGCAACGATTGCTCCAAGCGCTTGAGATAGTCCCACCCCCGCTGAGGCCAGACCTTCGTTACCCCAGTTACCTCAGCGATAACGTGAGCCACCTTGGGTCCACTCCAGACCCCGTCATCGTCGGGTGGGGATTGCAATCGAGCCTCCAAGGCTTTCAGTTGCTCCAGGTTGAGCCAACTACGAGACTGCTGGGGGCGCTGGTCTTTGCGTGGATGGCGCAGACCATCAGCCCCATCACGGTTGTAGTCTCTCACCACGGCTCGGGCATAGTCGTCGTGAAAGCCCACCGCTTTAGCGGCATCGGTCAGTGTCGTGTCTGTGTGAACCAGCCACAGCAAGTGCCAGCGTCGAGATTCGACCGGGTCACGGCTAGCGCGATAGCGCGCTTTGAGCTCGTCGGCTGAAAAATGAGGTTCGAGATGGAGGGTCTAGGCATCCCACAGCCCTACACTATTCCGGAGGTATACAAGTCGGATTTGGTATGACTGGCTGATCAACCTGAGAAATGTTCGGCCTGCCTAAACACGCCCAAATATGTCCAAAACAATGACGGCGAGCGCTGCACCGAAGTGCTCCACTCGCCGCCTGAAAGGGCCTCTGAAGGCTGAATCTATTGGTTTACCGTAAAGGCGACACCCGGATTCGAACCGGGGAATGGAGGTTTTGCAGACCTCTGCCTTACCACTTGGCTATGTCGCCACTCTAGACCCTGAGTATAGCAAACTCAGGGCCGATGGCCTATCCCGATCTTTCCTGACTCGGCCTAAACCGCCAGGAACTCCTGAATGATGTCGTTGGTCAGTTCGCTGGTGGGGCCGTTGGCAACAATACTCCCCCGTTGCATAGCGTAGTAGTAGTCGGCCTGGCGCACAAAATGCAGGTGTTGTTCCACCAGCAGCACTGAAATACCGGTAGTTTGGATGATTTGTTTAACCGCGGCTTCTATATCCAGGATGATGGAGGGTTGAATCCCTTCCGTAGGTTCATCCAGGACCAGAAGTTTGGGCTGACCCATAATGGCGCGGGCGATCGCAAGCTGCTGCTGTTGCCCCCCGCTGAGGTCGCCCCCCATGCGATCAAGCATGGTCTTGAGGACGGGAAACAGCTCGTAGATGGACTCGGGTATTGCGGCTTTGGCCTGGCCGCGATCGCCCAGGGCTTCTTGGCCAATTAACAGATTTTCCTTCACGGTCAGGCGGGGAATAATCTCCCGGCCCTGGGGCACGTAGCCGATCCCCAGGCGAGCCCGGCGATCGGGGGATAACCCCGTGACCAACTGCCCCTCAAAGCGAATTTCGCCTCGCCGGGGTCGCAGTACCCCCATGATGTTTTTCAGTAGCGTGGTTTTGCCCACCCCGTTGCGGCCAATCAGGCAGACCATCTGCCCTTTGGGGACAGTCAGGTTTACATCCCGCAAAATGTGGCTTTCACCGTAGTAAAAGTTGAGGCCGGAGATCTCCAGCATGGGGGCCGTGAGCGGGTCTTGGTGGGTGGGAGCAGGCAAGGTAGTCGTCATGGGTTATGGGGTTGAGGGTTGTGGGTCTGGAGTTTTGAATGGGCTTTGAGTAGGCGTATTGAATTAATGGTCAGAAGGGGTTTGGGATCTGCGCCGTTCGGCTGAGCGGCTCACGACGAAGCCCCCTGTCTGGGAGGGCTACCCCCTCCACTCCCCCTAGCATCTTCTATTGGATTGCACCCATGGATGGCACCCCCTCTTGACCTATCTCCATCGAGCTAGTTCATCTAGGGCAGCCGCTTCCAGACGACTAACGGTCTCAGGCGGAAGGTTCAGTAGGTTCAGGAGCTGCTGATAGACCACCGCTTCGGTGTGGTTAATTTCGTTAGAGCTAATGACCTCGTAGCTGAGCATCAGGGCGTCTTCTCGCTGGGCCGGGGTACTGAGTTGGGGCACCAACTCTTCCAGGGGAATTTCCTTGGCCAGCAGGTTTTTGAGGTCATCCCGCAGGCTAGCTTGTTCTTCGGGGGCGTGGGCGAATTTGCGGCTAAGGCGATCTAAAATCACCTCCTGCTGGATGGGGGCAAAGTTATCATCAGCCCAGGCCATGGTGGCGGCAATACGCAGCAGCAGCATCTGCTCGGGGGTGAGGGAGGTTTCTTTGCCCAGGTAGACCTCAATCACACGGGGGTCGTTTTGTACCTGGTCCATGGTGCCTTCACAGAGTACGGTGCCCTGGTGCAGTACGGTGACCTGGCGGGCAATCTGGCGAACAAATTCCATGTCATGCTCGATCACGACAATGGAGTGGCTTTCCGCCAGGGATAGGAGGAGGTTGCCGGTTTGCTCGGTCTCTTCGTCGGTGAGGCCAGCCACGGGCTCATCCACCAGTAATAGGTCGGGGGATTGGGCCACCAGCATACCGATTTCGAGCCACTGTTTTTCCCCGTGGGAGAGCAGGGCGGCGGGAATATCTGCCTTGTGATCGAGGCCAATGGTTTCTAGCAGACCACCAACGGTGCGCTTTTCTGCCGGGGGTGTGGTTTTGAAGAGGGTCGAGAAGACGTTCTTTTCACGGTTGCAGGAGAGCTCTAGATTTTCCCGGGGGCTCAGGTTCAGGTACACCCGGGGCGTTTGGAATTTGCGGCCAATGCCGAGGCGAGCGATCTGGTGCTCTTTGTACCTACGCAGATCCTGTCCCTTAAAGTAAGCTGCCCCTTCGGTGGGTTTGACCTTGCCGGTGATCACGTCCAAAAAGGTGGTTTTGCCAGCCCCGTTGGGGCCAATAATTACCCTCAGTTCGCCCTCATCCATGGTGAAATTGAGGTTATTGAGAGCCTTGAAGCCATCAAAGCTAACGGTAACGTCTTGAATATCCAGGACCTTGGTACTCACTAGGGGCTCCTTGGGGGTGGCGTGAAGGGGTAGTAGTGGGAGGTTATTTTTCAGCCAGTTGGGGCGGATCGGGAAGAGAGTCGGGTTCCGGCTCAGTGCCATCGGCGTAGGGAATGTGGGCGGGGGCTAGGCCCAGAGCCGAACTGACGGTAGCACCAAATTGCCGCCGCCCCCAGCCAATGATGCCATCGGGTAGGGCGGTGACCACAATCAGGAAGAGAGCACCCTGGAAAAACAGCCAGACATCGGGAAACTTTTCGCTGAGTAAGCTGCGAGCCATATTCACCAGCACCGCCCCCAGGATGGCCCCGACCAAGGTGGCACGACCACCGACGGCGACCCAGATTACCATTTCAATGGAAAAGGCAATGTCCATAAACTGAGGAGAGACGATACCAGACTGCACGGTGTAAAGAGCCCCGGCGATGCCTGCGATCGCCCCTGACACGGCAAATACGAGCACCTTAAAGGCCGTGGGGTCATACCCGGTAAATCGCACTCGGTTTTCGTCATCGCGAATGGCGATCAGCATGCGACCAAAGCGCCCACTGGTGAGCCATCGACAGAGCACGTAGGCCAGCACCAGAAAGAGTACGGTGGCCCCATAGAAAAAGGTGCGCATTTCTGGGCCGCCCACCTGCTGGCCCATAAAAATAGAGGTCGAGGTCTTGAGCCCATTGGTGCCGTTAATCAGCTTTTGTTGGCCATTGAAAAAGTTGAAGAACACCACCAGGGCAGCCTGGGTCAAGATCGAAAAATAAACTCCCCGAATGCGGTTGCGAAAAACCAGGTAGCCCAATAACCCGGCGACAATGGCCGGAATGAGCCAGATCGCCACCAGGGTGAAGGGAAAGGAGTGAAAGGGCTGCCAGAACCAGGGCAACTCGGTGACACCGTAGAGGCCAAAAAACTCTGGCAGTTCCCCTTCGCCCAGGGTGTTGAGTTCCAGATACATGGCAAAGGCGTAGCCGCCCAGGGCAAAAAAGATGCCGTGGCCCAGGCTGAGCAGGCCCGTGAAGCCCCAGATCAAGTCAATGCCCAGGGCCACTATGGCCAGGGCTAGGAAGCGCCCCAGCAAGTTGATGCGAAAGCCGGTCAGCAGCGCGGGTATAACGAATAGGAGCAGGAGCACGACCGCCAGGACAGCGATCGCTTCAATCATCAGTTTGCGTTTCTGGCTGGCCTTAACCGCCCGACGGGGTTGCACAGCCGTAGAGGTTGCCATAGTCCTAAAGCTCCACCGAACGACCCTTCTGGGGAAACAGGCCGGCGGGCCGCACCTGTAAGAAGGCAATAATCAGCGCAAACACCATCACCTTGGCCATGCTGGTAGTGGCAAAGAAGGTGAAGAAATCGACGAAGGGCTGGAAGAGAGGGGTAGGCGGAAACATCAGGGCCAGGGTGCCGGAACCAATCAGGTAGGTGGCGATGCCGATAACCAGAGCCGCCACAATGCTACCCACCAGCTTACCGACACCGCCTACCACCACCACCATAAAGGCATCCACAATGTAGTTGGTTCCCAGGTTAGGCCCCACGGAACCCAGCAGGGTGACAGCAAAGCCAGCAATACCAGCTAACCCAGACCCCAGGGCAAAGGTAATGGCATCTACCTTTTCGGTGGGAATGCCTAAGCAGGCACTCATGGCTCGGTTTTGGGTGACCGAACGCATGCGCAACCCCCAGGCCGTGCCATTGAGGAACCAGTAGACGGCCAGCACGCAGAGAATGGTCAGGGCAATGATGAATAAACGGGCGTAGGGAAACTGGAGGGCACTCCCTAGGGAAACCCCGCCCCGCAACCAACTAGGGGGAGTGACATCGACGTTTTGGGCCCCAAACCAGGGACGGATGAACGGGCCGCTGCCCGAGTTTTGTAACCCATAACCGGCTAGCAGGGCGATCGCACTCGACAAAGCAATGAAAACCGGGTTGGCCCAGGATCCAATCCGATCCCAATCGGTGTAGCGGGTCAGCACCCAACGGCCTACCCCAAACAGCAGGGAAAATACTGCCAGGGCAATCACCATCGGCCAGTTCACACTCCGAACAAACTGCCGCAGAATTAAGCTCACCCCCCAGGTGGCCAACAGGGTTTCTAGGGGGCGCCCATAGAGGTAGCGAATTACGCTGCGCTCCAGCAGTAAACCCAAGAGGGCCGCCACTAAAAAGGCCAGGGGCAAAGCCACAAAAATATAAATCTCGGGTGCAATGCCGCCCATGCCTTTGGCCCAGTTCTGCACCACAAAGGTGGTGTAGGCCCCGAACATCATCAGTTCGCCGTGGGCCAGGTTAATCACTCCCATCAAGCCAAATACAATCGCTAACCCCAAGGCCGCAATCAACAACACCGCACCAATGCTGATGCCGTTAAATAGGGCACTGATTAAGCCTTCCAGCACAGTCCTTTACCGATTAAAAAACAATCTACCCTACCGAGCTGATGACGCGAGGGAACGAAACCCGCTCAAATCCCCAATAGATCCAAGACGTAGCTCTAATCCCCAACTGGGAGATCATGCTAGGGGGAGATTCGGGCCAGAAATGTCCACACAAAACATTTTTAGATGCTCTGCAGCCCCTCCCCGAATGAAAAGCGACTAGACCTTTTCTGGAGCAGTCGTTCCAGGCTCGGTAGCCATCATGCCGCGGCTCCAGACTCCTAGTACTCTACGGCATCAGCCGATCAACTAGGCCTGATACCCGACACCTAGAACCTGACATCCTCAGCAACGGGAGTC
>DVEE01000523.1 GCA_015295885.1 Leptolyngbyaceae cyanobacterium M65_K2018_010 | reverse complement strand
TTGAGGCACCGTGAATCAGAGTCGGGAAGGGAGCCCTGACAGGCTGTGTCAACGTAAAGTTATCTAAAACTAAACCCTGATTCAGGTACCGATACAAGCATTTGGTTACGTTCTGTAATCTCTGAGGGGCAATCGGGCTAAGGTAGAACCTGCGATCGCCATGCCTGCCCCAATTACGCTCTAACCGGCGGGCTGAGCAGCCGAGGGCAAAAACTAATCTGCCTAGAGGAATAAGCTGTGCTAGGATAGTTAACCGGACTCGGGTTCAATCCCTAGTTTGCTGTTTCTACAGGGGTCGCTAGCTCAGCGGTAGAGCACTCGGCTTTTAACCGAATGGTCTTGGGTTCGAATCCCAGGCGACCCATTCAGCCCCCATCAACCCTTCTATCCCTTGCTGTCCTGCCGGTGGTGGGCATGGGGTCAATCACCTCTAGAGCTTCTATGGTTCAGTCCTCATGCCATCAATGGTAGGGAATCCGGTTGGACTGGGTAATCCTTTAGGATGAATCGAAGATGTTGTCTAGTTATCTAGATAGTCCCGGTAGATCCCTTAAGCTGGGTATAAGCGAGTTCAAATATTACGCTATGGATCATCAATCTATCCTAAGATTGATGAGTAAGACTGCCTAATTAAATGTCTTGATGGCCTAACGGCGAGAACACACTAGGAGGATTTTTATGGCACTTGTCCCAATGAGGCTGCTGCTGGATCACGCGGCTGAAAACGGTTATGGTATACCGGCCTATAACGTTAACAACCTGGAGCAAATTCTGGCCATTATGAAGGCCGCGGATGAAACCGACAGCCCAGTTATCTTACAGGCTTCTCGGGGTGCTCGTTCCTATGCGGGGGAGAATTTCCTCCGTCACCTGGTGATCGCGGCGGTAGAAACCTATCCCCACATTCCCGTGGTGATGCACCAAGACCACGGCAACTCCCCGGCCACCTGCTACTCGGCTCTGCGCAACGGCTTCACCAGCGTCATGATGGATGGCTCCCTGGAAGAAGATGCCAAGACCCCGGCGAGCTTTGACTACAACGTCAATGTCACCCGCGAAGTGGTCAAAGTGGCCCACGCCATTGGTTGCAGTGTCGAAGGTGAACTGGGTTGCCTGGGCTCCTTGGAAACCGGTAAGGGCGATAAGGAAGATGGCCACGGCTTTGAAGGTACCCTCAGCCATGATCAGCTGCTCACCGACCCCGATGAAGCCGTTCAGTTTGTCGAGGCGACCCAAGTCGACGCTCTGGCCGTTGCCATTGGTACGAGCCACGGAGCCTACAAATTTACCCGCAAGCCCACCGGCGAAATCTTAGCCATTAGCCGCATCGAAGAAATTCACCGCCGCTTGCCTAACACCCACTTGGTGATGCACGGGTCTTCTTCCGTGCCCCAGAAGTGGCTGGATATGATCAACCAGTACGGCGGTCAAATTCCTGAGACCTACGGTGTACCGATCGAAGAAATTCAGAAAGGTATTAAGAGCGGGGTCCGCAAGGTGAATATTGACACCGACAACCGCCT
>DVEE01000057.1 GCA_015295885.1 Leptolyngbyaceae cyanobacterium M65_K2018_010 | reverse complement strand
GCCTAGTAGTCTCTGTAGAAGGGAGCGGATTATCGCGTTAAGTCCCCTTTTTCCTGGGCGATGTCTGCCAGGTCCGTCTTCTCACTGTCCTCACTACAGGCAAGGAACCGTCAAGCATGGCGCAAACCGTTCTCTTTGATGGGATATGGGGTCAAACTCCAGACCAGCAGGGCTGGCTAGCCTATGGCACTTCCTCCTCTAGCGCCACCCAAACAGCTCGTTCTGGATTCACCACCCTGAACACATCCACAGCAGCCAGAAGTGGCTACAGCAACTATCGCCCAACCCAAGCAACCTTGGTTAACCCAGCTTTTCCGGTGCTGAACCGCACCAATGGCTACGGCTTGAGCTTCCGGTTGCGCATCAACAGTGAGAGCCATAGCCTGGACACCAATGGTGATGGCCTGATAGACCGAGCCGGATTTTCCCTGATTCTCCTGAGTAGCGATCGCCAAGGAATTGAACTGGGCTTTTGGCCCAACGAGATTTGGGCGCAACAAGGGGGCACAGGTAGCTTACTGTTTACCCATAGTCCTACCGCCCGAGCCTTATTTTCCACTACGACTATGGTGGATTATGACCTGCTTGTGATTGGCAATACCTATTATCTCTCTGCAAACCAGGCTGTTATTCTTCAAGGCGTTTTGCAGAATTACACAGCCTTTAACCTAGCTGGTACAGGTCTTCCTTACAACCCATACACCACGCCCAACTTCCTGTTTTTAGGCGATAACACCAGCAACGGAGCCTCCACCAGCGATATTGCCAGGGTATCTTTGACTATCTCCACCCTGGGCACGGCCAATAACGACAGACTCAGCGGCACAGCCAGTGGTGATTTTCTAAATGGTTTAGCTGGAGACGATTTCCTCAGCGGTGGTGGGGGGAATGATACGTTGATGGGCGGTGACGGTAATGACACCCTGGTCGGCGGCAGTGGCGATGACCGATTGATGGGTGGCAGTGGATCGGACTCCTTTCTTTACGATACCAATGCCCCCTTCTCGGCGGCTGCGGTCGGAGTCGATACTATCCTTGACTTTAATCCTACCCATGACCGCATCGTCTTAGATAAGACGACCTTTACCGCCCTGGCCAGTTCGCCGGGTCGGGGGTTCAGCGTTGCTTCGGATTTCAGCATGGTCAATACTGCCGCAGCCGTTGCAACCAGTACCGCTCGTATAGTTTACAACACCAGTAACGGGGAGTTGTACTACAACCAGAATGGCAGCGCCAGTGGATTGGGCACGGGGGCTCGGTTTGCTATTCTCCTGGGTGCTCCGTTGATATCAGGGGTTAACTTTGTGGTTCAAAGCTAGCCTCACTCCCCGTTCCCTCAACCCAGTTGGGCTCAGGATTGACCCTTCTAGGCCAATGGTTAGGAATGAGAATTGAATAACCCTGCTTTTTATCGCCAAGACATCCAGGCCCCAAGCTATCCCTCTGCGCTCTCTGCGCCTCTGCGGTGTTGTCCTGAGTTGTTCAAGTTATTGAATCCCCAACCCTTAGGGTCGCCCAGCATGGAACA
>DVEE01000576.1 GCA_015295885.1 Leptolyngbyaceae cyanobacterium M65_K2018_010 | reverse complement strand
CCGCCACTACGGCCCCTGGGATGGCCTAACCCAAGGACTGCGGTACCGCCCGGGGGAATTTACCCGCCTCCCCAACCGCTACTACACCTTTCGCTACGGCGGCATAGATTTCTTCGCCCTAGATTCCAGCACCTTTAACGACCCATCTCCTTTGGCCCACCAGGGAGGGGCGGTGCACCGGCAATGGCTGACCACCCAGCGCCAGGCCCTGCAGCATCAACGCCAACAGGTGATGGAAGCGGCCCGGCAAGCCCATCGCCCCGATGCCCATAGCCAAGAAAGGCTAGACGACTGGCAGGCCAAGGTCGAACAACTCGATGAAATGTTGCTGGATATTGAAAAGCAACTCAACGCCAACCCCACCGCCTTGATTGATACGGAACAACTGCTCTGGCTTAAGGAGCAGTTAATTGCCTCCTGGCATAATCCGGCGGTTCGAGGACGAATCCTATACTTTCACCATCCTCCCTACGTGACCGAGGCCACCAAGTGGAACCAGGGCCAGACCCAGGCCGTACGCCAACACCTGCGCTGGGTCTTTGACCAGGTGGCCGCCGCCGTGCCCGCGATCGCCGCTGGAACGCCTCCCGTCACCTTGGTGCTGAACGGCCATGCCCACTGCTTTGAGTACCTCACCACCCTAGACACTGGCCATGCCGATAGCCACCTCCACTGGGTGGTGTGCGGCGGTAGCGGCCTCAGCCTGCGGCGACAACGAGTAGAGGGGTCGATGCTGTACGAAACCTTTCCAGGTGGGGGGGGCGAGGCCGCGGCAGAGTTCCGCCTGGTGGCCAAGTCCCAGCTGTTTGTGGGGCGTACCGGGGAAAAGAGCGATCGCCGCCGGCCCTATTCCTTTCTGCGGGTAGACGTCAAAGCGGGCACCCCGCCCCAACTGGTGTTAACCCCCCATATTTCGGAACGCTATCACCAGAGCTGGCATGACTACGCCCTAGACGCTCTAGTATTGGGGTAACCTACCACCTCGACTATCTCCCCCCTCCTATGGATCGAGTCAACGCCATCCTCACCTTTTGGTTTGATGATCCCCACCGGCCCGACAGCGAGTACGGCCGCCAGCGACCCATCTGGTTTAGCAAAGACCCTGACTTTGACGCTATCCTGCAGCAACACTTTTTGCCCGACTATGAAGCCGCGGCCAGGGGCCAGTTGACGGCCTGGCAACAAACCCCTCGCCCCTGCCTGGCCCTGATCTTGCTGCTAGATCAGTTTCCCCGCAACCTGTTTCGCGGCACCCCCCGCAGCTTTGCCACCGATGGCCTGGCTCTAACTGTGGCCCAACAGGCCCTTCAACAGGGGTTTGACCAGGCGGTGCGGCCCGTAGAACGGCTCTTTTTCTACTTGCCCCTAGAGCACAGCGAAAATCTGAGCCATCAGGATCAGTGTGTGGCTTTGATGACGGCCCTCCACCATCAGCAGTCTGACTTTGAGACTGCCCTAGACTACGCTCACCGCCATCGGCAGGTGATTCAACGTTTTGGCCGCTTTCCCCACCGCAACGAAATTCTTGGGCGCGAGACAACCCTTGAGGAAGCCGAATTTCTCCAGCAACCGGGGTCCCGGTTTTAGAGCCTCCCCCAGGCCAGGTTCCAGCACCGAGACTAGCGGCGGCGATTGATTAACACAATGTAGTAGAGCAGGTTCAAGAAGGCGTAGAAAGCGGTGGCTACATAGGTCCAGGCCGCCGCCGTTAACACGGCCCGAGCCCCTTTCCGCTCATCTCCCTGGAGAATGCCCAGTTCGTCCACCAGCCGTAGCGCCCGGCTAGAGGCGTCAAACTCCACCGGCAAGGTGACGATATGGAACACCAACACGGCAGCAAAGAAGAGCACTCCCAGCCAGGCCAGGTAAAGGATATTAAAAATCAGCCCAGCCATAATTAGCAGGGGCCCCAGGCGAGAACCCAAATTCACCACAGGTACCAGGGCAGCCCGCAGATTCATAAACTTATAGCCTTGAAAATCCTGCAGCACGTGACCGCATTCGTGGGCGGCCACCGCCGCCGCCGCCAGGGAACTCGAACCATAAATCCCCTGGGACAGTCGCACGGCCTTGGCCCCGGGGTCGTAGTGGTCCGTTAACTTTGACTTCCCGGATGCCCTTCTGCGCCAAAATCGTTTGGGCCACCTGCGCCCCGGTCATCCCCATGGTGGAGGGCACCTGGGCATAGCGGCGATAGGTCCCTTTGACCTTACTTTGGGCCCAGAACATCAGCAGCATGCCGGGAATCATGAGCAGCAGATAAATGGGATCGAAGAACATGGCCTTAGTGCTTAAATCAGGGCAAGGTGAGAACAGTTGTGCTGGTGAAATGATAGCAGCCGGAAACAAGAGCCTTCTTGAAACTTAAGAGGCTCATCACATTTGACCCTGGAGGTAGTCCAGGACTCCCCGGGGGAAATTCCCCAGGGAACTTAAAGTTCAGAGTCTACGGGCAAAGAACCGGAATGGGGCAGGGTCGAGCCATCACCTGGGGCAGCCACAGGCAGGGTAGGAATAGGGAACGCAGGCTGATCTAGGGCAATCTGCAAGGCCGGGGGTGGGGGAGCGGACTCTGCCATCGAGGGCCGGGGAGTATAGCCAGAACGGCCCTGGCCGGAGAGCAACTGGATGGCCCCAATCGCAATCACCCCAATGCTGGCCATGCTAACCATGCGAAAGCGCCGGTTCAGACCCTGAAAGACACAGGCTAAGGTGACTTCTGCGTCACAGCAGGGGAAGCCGGCATCTCTACGCAGACCGTTACGCAGGGTCATCAAACGGTTGTACAGACCCTTGGCGGTTGGATCGGTGCTGAGCCAACTTTGTACCAACGTTCGCTCTTCAGGGGTAACCTCCCCATCCAGAAAAGCGCTCAAAAGCTCAAAGCGATCGCGTTTCATCACATCGGGTTCTGAAACAACCTCACCCGCAGGGTCTAGTAACCGGTCGGGTTGAGAGTCATCGGTAGATTGATGATGAAACGCACCAGGCGTGTAAGGGGAGGTGGACATACCGAAAGCAGCACCTAAAGTCATTACACTAGACGGCAGTAGCCTCGGTTAGGTTGCCCATCCCTGGGATGGGCCCCTACTGATCGCACTTCAACTGCCGCTACCGATCATAATCGGAATGTTCAAAAATCGGTAACAGTGACCTAGGTTGTTTTGCTTAAAGAAATTATGAAACCTGGTTAAACTGGCCCCCAGAAATCTACCCCCAGCCTTGTCAGGCCCAGGCCCAGGACCTCCTGGTTAGCCAGCCCCTGCCCTCAGCCCAACCTAGGGGTAAGGCAAGCCCTGGAGAGCGGCTTAGCTGGAGCCGTCTAGGTAAGGTTGTAGATCCCCCTGTAGCCGTTGCCGGGCCCTGGCAATGCGAGATTTAACCGTACCCAGGGAAACCCCAGTGATTTCAGCAATTTCCTCGTAGGAGAGACCCTGGATTTCGCGCAGCACAATGGCCGTGCGAAACACGTCTGGCAGCTCGGCAATGGCCTGGTGCAAGTGGTGATAAAACTCTTGGGTCATTAACACATCCACAGGCCCCGGCCCCGTAGCCGGCACATCCCAGTCGATGGTCCCATCTTCAAGATTTAGGGGGGCATCGAGGGACAGGGCCGTATGGTACCGCTTGCGCCGCCGCAACTCATCGTAGAAGAGATTGGTGGTAATGCGACCCAGCCACCCCTTAAACTTGGCGGGTTCGTTGAGCCGCCGCAGGTTGCGATACACTCTGATCCAAACTTCCTGGGCCAGGTCAGACCGATCGGGCCAATCGGGAGCCAAATGGTAAAGCAATTTGTCGACATGGCCCTGGTAGCGGCGCAGTAGTTCGGCAAATAGCTCTCGTTCTGGGCGCAAACGCTGTTGGCAGAGGGCGACCAATTCCGCATTCGTCAACTGGCTGGGGTCAGCCAAGGGCTTGGCAACCCCTAGGGATATAGACCAGGTCGAGAACATAGGGAAAACTCCTGAACTTCCATAGATGGGCCAGGGGCAAAGCCGTCAAAACTTTGCAGCACCTCTTACCGCTGTAGACGGGCAGAAATCAAGGTTGTGGCTCCTCAACAGCCTGTTTCCAGACTGACCGTATTTTGCCTGGATCAGCAGCCTGGGGAGAGGCCCCTTGTGCCTGTGGGTTGGCTGTCACACTGCTGCCGCATGGCCCCCCGATTCGACCCCGCACTCCCTTGGCCAGGCTAGGGCAGCCCCCTGCCTGAGACTTCGCCCCCAGGGGTGATATAACTGAAAGACAAGTCCCCCTGGAGAGGTGGCAGAGTGGTCGAATGCGCCCGACTTGAAATCGGGTGTCCCAAAAGGACCGTGGGTTCGAATCCCACCCTCTCCGTAGCCTGGAATCATGGCCTCTATCCCTCAGGTCGAGCTAGGACTGGATGCGGGTCAGGCGGGTTGGACTATGCCGTCGGCTAGCCCAACTGGCTGAACAGGGTTGTCTCCTTGGCAGTGGCGAGGGCGCAGATCTAGGGCAGTTGGATACGCTCCAGCAAGTAGCGCTCGAACTGAACCCCACCGCGGTCGACCCACTCGGTGTCGTAGAGGGAAAAGCCAAATTTCTGAAACAGCCCAAGGCTGAACTCGCTGGCCTCAGTATAGAGTCGCGTGATCCCCTGTTGCTGGGCCTGGCTGAGCACCCTTGCCAGTAACCTCGAACCAATTCCCCGCCGTACCCAGTCATGACGCACATAGACCGAGGCAATATGGCCACGGCCACTGAACCCGGCAAACCCGAGGAGGCCGGTGGCCTCTTCAGCCACATAGGTGGTCACGCCCAGGATAAAGTGTCGAAAACGCTGGCTATCAGCCCCAAAGGAGGCCCATTCAGCGGTTTGAGCGGGGGTGTAGAAGGCCGGGGCATGGACCCGCACAGTCTGCTGATAGAGTCTGGCCAGGGTGGGTAGGTCGGTTTCCGTGGCCAGGCGAATCTTCATAGGCTGGTCCGGTTCGGTCCTTAGGCTAGCATCAGGTTACGGAAAAAGAGCTGGCAAGGTGAGTAGATTGGTTCAAGGGCTGTGAGCCGGGGATAGTTGGTGCGAGGAGCAAGGGGATAGAGCAATGCATCCAGATTTTATTCTGTTTGCTCAGCATGGCTGGGCCGATAACAACCGGCAAATGGTGGCCCTGGCCGAAGATCTCGCCACCGAAGACACTGAAATTGTCACCCCTTGCCTAAACTACGCCATGACCTGGCTGCGTATGGCCCCCCTGGTGGATGAGGTGGAAGGGTTGGCCCTGCCGGTGGTGGAGCACTGGCCCCAGGTGCCGCTGCGGATTATTGGGCACTCCATGGGCGGGCTGATCTGGCTGGAAGTGCTTGATCGCCACCCAGAATGGTGGGACCGGGTCCATTCCCTGGTCTTGATAGCATCCCCGGTAGGTGGGGCCGACCTGGGCCGGATCATCGATCCCCTGCAGGTGGGGCTGGGCATTGCGGCGGATTTAGGGCAAGATCGCCGTTCTATGGCCAGCCGTATTGCCGCTCGTATTAACACCTTAGTTTTAGCGGGGGATGTGGATGGGGGCAGCGATGGCACCATTACCGTAGAAAGCACTAAGGTGCCAAACGCCCAATTCTTATGTATGGAGGGCCTCAGCCACGGGGCCATGCGGTATCATCCCTGGGTGGTTGAGACCATTCGGCAGTTTTGGGACGGGGAAGTTTTCAGCGACCCCCTATCGATCCATCCAGTGATTGAAAAACTGCGTCAGATTCCCGGTATGACCGATGCCCATCTGAGAGATTTTCATCTGTCTGACCCGTTCCTGACCCTAGAAGATGGCGCCATTGTGCGGGTCTGGCGGCATCCCTTGGGTATTGACCATGTCTTTGTGGTGTCTGCCCAGGGGGAATGCCTTTATTCGGGGTATGTGGGCTGGCTCCACCGTGGCGATTTTTGGCAAACCCTCAAGGATCTCCAGGCCGCAGCGACCACCCGGCGGGAGAGCCAGCTTACCGATCCCACCGCCTAGGATCCACTGCCAAGCTTAGGAATTCTGGGTGTCCGAGGATTTGGGTCGGCGGGTCGAGGTCCAGCCGCTGGAGATGGAAAGACCATCGTTACTGACTAATCCCTGGGTGACATCAGCCGACCCCAGGGTTTCTTGCCGTTTTTGTTGCAACCGTTGAATTTCGGCCCCTAGCTCCGCCGCCAGTTGTTGGGCCGTTTTCGACGGCGGGGGGGACTGTTTCATTAGATTGAGGGTGAAGCTAATTTGGTTGATCAGGAGCTCACCGTCAATGAGTTCTAAATCTGTATCAAAGCCAAAGTCCACCTGATTTTTCAACACGGCGTTGAGGGCCTGCTCGATCAAATCTTCGCCAATTTTTTCTAGATCTGGCACAAATTGGTTGACGTAG
>DVEE01000266.1 GCA_015295885.1 Leptolyngbyaceae cyanobacterium M65_K2018_010 | reverse complement strand
AGGCTACCCTGTCTCGCACCCTCTATACCCAACCCTGCCTCTACGTAATTGAGAGCCTGCTGGCCGATTTGCTCAAGGCCCGGGGCCATCACCCCGATGCGGTGGCGGGCCATAGCCTGGGGGAATACGTTGCCCTCTATGGGGCTGGAGTCTTTGACTTCGCCACTGGCCTAGCCCTGGTGAAGCGGCGGGCGGAACTGATGGCCGCCGCCTCGGACGGCCTGATGGCGGCCTTGTTGGGCTTTGATATGGAGGAACTGACCGCTCAGTTGGCGGCTACCCCCGGCGTTGTCCTGGCCAACGATAACAACCCCGGCCAGGTGGTGATTTCGGGCACTCCTGCTGCGGTGGAAGCGGTGATGGGCAGTGTCAAGGCAAAGCGAGCGGTGAAGTTGAACGTCAGCGGTGCCTTTCACTCGCCCTTGATGGCCGAGGCAGCGGCGACCTTTTCGGCGGTGCTAGATCCCGTGACGTTCCAAGACGCTGAAGTGCCAGTGCTCTCCAATGTGGACCCGACGCCAGCAACCGAGGGCACCGTGCTCAAACAGCGCCTCGTGCAGCAAATGACGGGGTCAGTCCGCTGGCGCGAAATCAGTCTGGCCCTACCCACCCTGGGCATCGATAGGGTCGTCGAGGTGGGGCCAGGGAATGTGCTAACCGGGTTAATCAAGCGCACCTGCAAGGACCTGGCCCTGGTGAATGTGGGCAGTTTGGCCGAGTTGGATGCCCTGGAAGGTTAGGGGATTAGCCATGAGCCGCGATCGCGAACCTCCCATTAACCTGCTGTGGTACCACCTGTTCAAATGGTCGGTGGTCAGCCCCGTGCTGCACCTCTACTTCCGGGGCCGCATCTACGGAGCAGAGCGGGTGCCCATGACCGGCAAACTGATTGTGGTGGCTAACCATGCCAGTGACTTTGACCCCCCCTTACTCTCCGCCGCCGTGCGCCGCCCCGTTTCTTACATGGCCAAGGAAGAACTGTTTCGAGTGCCGGTGCTGCGCCAAGCCATTCAACTCTACGGCGCCTATCCCGTCAAGCGAGGTAGTGCTGATCGCAGCGCCATTCGCGAAGCCCTCAAGCAGTTAGCGCAGGGCTGGGCCGTGGGCATTTTCCTCCAGGGCACTCGCACCGCCGATGGTCGTATCCCCGACCCTAAAATTGGTGCCGCCCTAATTGCCGCCAAGGCCCAGGCCACCCTGCTACCAGTCAGCCTCTGGGGTACCCATCGGATTCTCAAAAAAGGCTCCGCCCTACCCCGCCCCGTCCCTCTGACCATTCGTATTGGCGACCCGATTCCGCCCCCTGCCTCCACGGACCGGCAGGAGTTGGAATCGATTACCGCCCAATGCACTGAAACAATCCACCAACTCCACGATCTGGGGCGTTAGGGGGAACAGGTTTCCTGGTTGAGAACAGTCCCGATGGGGCGTCAGGCCACCCGACGGGTTAAACGTCGAGCGGACTCCGCACCCCTCGCCCCCCGCGATTCAAGAACTCTTAGGCCATACAGAACCCCTCAGCGCCAAAACA
>DVEE01000041.1 GCA_015295885.1 Leptolyngbyaceae cyanobacterium M65_K2018_010 | reverse complement strand
GCCACCGATAGGCCGATCAAACTAAACAACAGACCAAACACCAGCAGTAGCCCCACCAACATCGCCAGCAGGGCCAGGGGGGTGGGGGTGCCCCGGCGTTTCAGGCCCGTATACAGCGGCCCAAACAAGAGACTGAGTACCAGGGCAAACAAAATAGGGTTCAAAACGGGGGCCGCCAGGTGAATGCCGACCAAAATGACCACAACGGCCGCTAGTACCTTGAGGATAGGGGCCAGGGAGGAGGGGGGAGTTATGGGTGAAGCCATGGGTGGAGGAGATTAAGGAGATCCGAAATGATTTCCCCCAGGAGAGCGCCTGCCCAATTCTCCTGCCAGGGGCATCAGTAGCACAAGCATCAACAGCGCCCCGACCAAAATCATCACCAGCACATTCGGGTCGGTGAAGTTACCGGTAGCCACCACCATAGCGGCCGCTACATTGCGCTGGGCGGTGCCTAACCCAGCCACAGAGCGCAGGTCTGATGTGGTACCCCCTAAGAAAAACCCCAGCAAAAACGAGCTGGCAATCAGCAGGAGGGCTGCTAGCAGCGCCCCGCTACCAAGGGTACCTAAGACACTGTCCAGGTTGAGAATTAGCATTAAGGCAAAAACTGCCAGCAGACTGGTGCTAGAGGCTTGGGCCATCAGGGGTTGTAGCGATCGGGCGATGTCGTCATAGCGGGCATTCATTAGCAACCCAATCCCCAGGGGCAGCAACATCAGCAGAATCAGCGATCGGCCAATCTCCCAGGGGTTCACCTGCACACCGGGCAAGAGCAACGGCAAGACCAGGGGCATATAAACCACAGTCACCACCATCAGCAGCACCATCAGGCCCACGCTAAAGGCCCTATTGCCCTTAGCCGCTTGGGCCAGCTTAGGCAGGAAGGGGGCACCGGCTGCCGTGGCCAGTAAAATAAGTCCGATGGCCAGAGACTCTTCTAGGGGGATGACAGTTTTAATCAGGTAGGCCACCAGGGGCACCAAGACAAAGTTGGCCACCAGTAAGCGAACCACCAACCCCTTATCCCGCAGGGATCCTAGAATTTGTCTGAGGGTGAGACTGAGCCCCATGGCGAGCATGCTGCTGATCACAAACACCAGGGTGCTGAGATTAGCTAAAACTTGAATGATCTCGTCCATCTCAGGCCATGGCGCCATGGGCCATCATGTCGATCGCCACGGTAGCGGCCAAAATCAGCACATCATTCTGGCCGGGTTCAATTTCAACGCCGTAGGTATCCCGCAGGCGGAACCAGCGTTTAGACACTTCCGCGAGTTTATTGCGGCCAGCTTCGATGGTGTATTCGTGATCTAGAATGTTGCCCTGCACATCCAGGTCGGGGCCATCGCCAATTTTGACCACCCAGCGATCGCGCAGGGGCGCAATCAGGGCTTTTTTCACCATGGCCAGGGGCTCACCCTGGGCCCCTTCAATTTCCATCGAATCCTTTATCCGCATCATCCGTTCCTGAATCTGGCAGAGCTCCTGGCCTTGCAGATCTTCAAAGATCAGGGTTTCGCGCACCCGC
Source organism: Leptolyngbyaceae cyanobacterium M65_K2018_010 (assembly GCA_015295885.1). Classification (GTDB taxonomy): domain Bacteria; phylum Cyanobacteriota; class Cyanobacteriia; order Phormidesmidales; family Phormidesmidaceae; genus Nodosilinea. The sequence continues at coordinate 4,869 of DVEE01000041.1, read as the reverse complement.
AGAGCCTTTCCGTTGACTTTGAAGACGCGATCGCCGTTCTGATTTTCAATAAAAAAATCATCCCCTAGGGAAACCAACCGCTCCCGCATTTTGTAAATGGTATTGCCACTATTGCGCCGTCCAAAACTGCGGTCTTGCTGGCGTTCTTCACGACGGTCCTGACGAGCATCTTTACTAAACATGGGGTATCTCCTTCGGATCAGATGGAGTGGACAAGGTATGACTTAGCGGCCATAAAAACCGGGTGCCATGCGATAAACCGGGGTCATCAGACCCACTTCAAGGGATTCTTGAGGCAGACTCACAGCCATAAGACTGGCACCAACCAGCAGCAGCAGCAGCCGGAGGGGCTTAATATCAGCCAGGGTGCAACAGGCCAGGGGGGACTTAGGGGGGTTTGCTGGGAACATGGTCTCTATCGGGTCAAAGGGAACAGAAAAGGTCGGGCAGGAGGAAGGCTTTGGGTTGAGCAAAGGCCGCTAACCACCGGTTACCTAAATCACCTCTGGGATAATGGGCCGCTGCAAAAACGCTTCGGTCGCCTGTCGGTTGCTGCTGTAGAGGCGCCCTGGGTGGATCGGGTGGGGCAGCAGCTCGTAATTGGCTAATAGATTCTGGAGCGGCTGGGTGACCCGGGTCATGGCAAACTCCACCCGCTGGTGGGCCAGGTCCTCAATCACCTGCTCCAGCGCCTCCGCCCCGGTGACATCGATGTCGGTGATGGCCTCGGCATCGAGCACAAACCACTGCACCGGCGTTGCCGCCGTGGTCACCAAATCCTGCACCTGGGTCTTAAAAAACTCAGCATTGGGAAAAATCAGCGGTGCACTAAACCGATAGATCAACAGCCCCGGCACGGGCGAGGCTTCGGGATAGCGGGCCGCGGCGACAAAGCGATCCGTACCCGGAGCCCCCACCAACACCGCAGTGGGGGGGCGAGCAACCCGGCGCAGCAGGTCGATCATCGATAGCAGAAAGGCGATCGCCACGGCCTTGAGCGGCCCCAGCACCAAAACACTCAACAGGCAGGCGATCGCCACCCAGAACTCGGACTGGCGCAGCCGGTAGAGCTCCTTCAGCTCATCCACCTCAATCAGCTTCACCACAGCATTGGCCACAATGCCTGCCAGGGCCGCATTGGGCAGCAGGGCCAACTGTTGGGTAAAAAACAGCAGTACCAGGGCCACGACGATGGCCCCCACCAGACTGGGCACCTGGCTGCGAGAGCCACTGTTATCCATGGCCGCCGTGCGGGAGGCACTGGAGCCGACGGCAAACCCCCCGGTTAGCCCAGCGGCCACATTAGCCGCCCCAAAGGCAAACATTTCTTGGTCAGCATCGATGGGGTAGCCGCGCTTTTGGGCATAGTTGCGCCCCAGCAGCAACCCCTCCGCCAGGGTAATGCCGCAGATGGCCAGGGCCCCAGGCACCAGTTGGCCCAGATCGCCCAGGCTTACCTGGGGGAAGGTCAGCCTCGGCAGCCCCGGCGGAATTTGCCCCAGCACACTCACCCCCTGCTGGTCGAGGTTGAACCCCGCCACCAGCAGAGTCATCACCACCAGCGCCACCAGTGCCCCCGGCACCTGGGGGGCAAACCGCTTCAGCAGCCGAATGATCACAATGCTGCCAACCCCAATGGCCACGGTGTAGGGGTTGGCCTCTACCACCTTGGCAATGAGCTCAAACACCTCACGAAACCAGCCCTCCGCTTCCACCGACACGCCCATGATCTTTTTCACCTGGCTGGTCAGCACCTCAATGCCCAGGCCCGAAATAAAGCCCGCCAGCACCGCCTTCGAGAGAAAGTTGGCCAAAAATCCCAGCTTAAAGAACCAGAAGAGGAAGAAACCCAAGGCACACAGCAGGGTAATGGCAAGGGCCAACTGCCCATAGCGGGGGTCCTCCGGCAGGGCTAGGCCCCCCAAGGTAGCGCCCAGCAGGGCTGCGATGGCGGCATCGGGGCTGGCCACAAGCTGTCGAGAGGTGCAGAAAATGGCAAAGGCGACCATCGGCAAAATGGCCGAGTATAGCCCCACCGTAGCCGGTAGACCCGCCACCTGGGCATAGCCGATATTCAGCGGAATCATCAAGGCGGCCAGGGTTACCCCCGCCAGAATCTCCTTGGGTAGGTCAGCCTGGCTGACACCGCGTAACCCCTGGAAAAGTTGAATAGTCATCGACCTAGGTAGGTAAGGATTTCAGGACATGGAGCCTAGTAGGGAACAGGCCAGCAGGTGCAGCTCGGCAGGGTAGTGACGTCCCCCATTGCTCCTAGGAACACCTTGTATGAGCCACTATAGGGCTCCCCAATTAGCGCGAATATCCCAAAATTCCAATCTGCTCATCCTGCATAGGTGTAGATTTATGAAGGGCATGGCGGTTGCAGCCACGCCCTTGCTCCAGGGCACTGGCTTGTTAAAGTAGGACGTTTTCTGGAAGGCTTACTGCTCAAGCATTTCAGGCAACGGAAAATCAGAGATCCAACTTTAGAAGACCAGTGACCTACTCCAGTCGCAGCCCTGTTTTCTCCACTATGGAGAACTCCCTTCAGAACCCCTTAAACGAGCGTGATATCACCCTTAGAGGTTGTTTGAAAAGCCAAAGAGGGTCTTAGCGGCAAACTATATTCGGGACAGCCCTTTTCAAACAATCTCTTAGCGGGATGCTTTACGGAAAATACTCTGCCCTTCCTTAATGGTTTCAAGCACTTCAATATCGGCCATGTTCATCGGGTCTTCTGCTAACGGGTCGGCGGACAGAATCACTAAATCAGCCAACTTACCCACCTCTAGCGTGCCTTTGCGATCTTCTTCAAAGTATTGCCAGGCCGCATCCGCTGTAATCGCCCGCAGTGCTTCAAAAGCGGTGACTCGCTGATCGGCTCCCAGCAATTGACCACTGGAAGTGACGCGATTAACCGATGCGGCAGCGACGGGCAACATGCCAATCCCCGCGATCGGAGCGTCATGGTGCAAGGTAAACTTCATGTTGCGATTTAACGCTGACTTAGCCGGACTGATGCGAGCCGCCCGCTCAGGCCCTAAAAAGATATCACGATGGCGATCGCCCCAGTAGGTGATGTGGATCGGGAAGAAGGAAGGCACTAACCCCTGGGCCGCCGCAAAATCAAGCTGTTCTTCTCGAATTGTTTGGGCATGAATGATAGTTAGTCGCAGATCCGGGCGAGGTTGGCCTGAACGAGCAACCTTCACCGCGTCAATCAAGATATCCGTGGCCGCATCACCGTTGGTGTGAACCAGGATGGGGACATTGCGGGCATCGCAGCGTTGAACCCAGGCGGTCACGTCCTCCAACTTCATATTTAAGTAGCCCCGATAATCATTCGTTGGGGCTGTGCTTGCTTGGGGCGAATTCACACTTGTTTGGGGACTGACAAACAGATGTTCTGCGTTTTGATCGGTGCATTTATCGGGAGTCGGATTGGTATTACCGGGTTGCACATAGTAAGGCTCTGACAAAAAGGCTGTATAGCCCTGAATTGAGCCATCCACCACCAATTTAACGCCACCGCGCCGAAAGCGCCGGGACATGCTGCCAGAGGATTTTAATTGATCCAGATCGGCAACAACCTGATCCAAAAGATCGTCATCCACTGCTTCATACAACGGATAGGAAACGACATCGATGGGAAGCTTACCCGCCTGTGCCATCGCCTCCAGTAGGGCCGCTGCGCCTTTGCCCGTTGAACCATCCTGAGCCGTTGTGATGCCCGCGGCAGCGTAATATTGCATCCCAGCCTCAATCAACTCGATCGCTTTTTCTGGAGTAGGAGTCGGGAGTTTGCTAGCAATCAACATCAGCGCTGTCTCTTCCAGCACCCCATTTGGTTCCTGACTGCCCGGTTTGCGTTGAATCCGGCCGCCTTCTGGGTTGGGGGTCGTTGCCGTAATTCCGGCCTGTTCCAGCAATAGGCTGTTGCAGGCGGCCAGGTGATTAGAGATATGGACAAGCAAAATCGGATGGGTGGTAGAGACGGCATCCAGGTCTTCTCTGAGCGGATGGCGCATCCCTGCGGGGGCTGTGTCGTCGTAGCCCCAGCCAATCACCCATTGACCGGGAGCAATCTTTTTCTGGGCAATTTCATCTCGCAAAATCCGCTGAATATCGGCGATCGATTGCACCTCGCCAATCGGGTAGGGGTCCAGGTTGGCGACCGCAAATTTAGCGGATTGCATTACAACATGGGAGTGGGGGTCAATGAACCCCGGCATCAGACACCGACCGGCCAGGTCTACCATCTTTGTGTTGGCACCTTGCAAGCCTTCCATTGATTTCAGGCTACCTGCCGCCACAATTTTGCCTGACTTCACGGCTAAGGCTTCGACATAGCTGCCATCGGCCACCATCGTCACGATCGGGCCACCAAAGTAGATGATATCTGCCGCACTTCCGGTCGCCGCTGCGATTGGTTGGGTCGCCGCTGGGTCAGTCTGGTCTGTAGCGGCGCTTCCGGCCAGCGCCATGGCGTGGGTGCTGTTCCCGCCGTACCAATCGACAGTTTGAAGAAGTTTCGTCGTTGAACCAGTGCATGTCCAGCCGCTTCCAGGGTATCGGCCAGAAAGGAGGCGCAGCCGCAACCGAGTGTGGTTAGAGCTTTAAAGTCAGTCATGCTTCAGTGTGCTGAATTGAAGGGAAAGAGGAGCCGTCATAAGAAAATCAGACTATCATCATCAGGAAAAATTGAGTCTTCCACTATACGAAAAGTCCTTTTTTATGGGGTTCTGTCATCCGGGCACTGGTCTGCTAAGCGGAGATGAATCTCCACACCCCTTATTTGGCAACAGTTTGAGATAATTTGCCCTGGAGTCCTGAAAATACCTGTTTCACGAGGCTTTCAGAGATCCGCCA
>DVEE01000355.1 GCA_015295885.1 Leptolyngbyaceae cyanobacterium M65_K2018_010 | reverse complement strand
AAATCCCGTGGCCATCACCGCCAAATAGCCTGAAAAGATCGGCAAATCTTTGGCCAGAACCACCAGGCCCAGGGCCAAGGCCGCGGCCACCAGCCCATCCTGAACCGCCGTTTGGGTCCAGTTCTGTTTTGCCAGCAGGGACACTAGCAGCCGCGCTGCCAGCCAACCGAGCAGTAGGCCCAGACCAACTTGCAGGAGGATCTGGAAGGGGAGCAGTTGCACCGGGCTGAGGGTAAGGCCGCCGGGCAAGGTCAACCCGGCCGCCGTAGCTTGGGACAGAAACGCCAGCAGTAGGCTAAACACCAGCAACAGCAGCACATCGGATAGGGCACTACCGGTCAAAATGGCATCGGGGATGCCTTTTTCAACACCCCAGCCCAGACTTTTCAACCGCAACATACCCGGCACAATCACGGCGGGAGATTCGGCCCCCAGCACACAACCCAGCAATAGCCCCGTCGCCCAGTCAAACTGGAATAGGGCCATGGCCGCCAGGGCTACGGCGATCGCCTCGCCAGTCGCCGGTAGGAACCCCAACCGCAGCGCCACCGAACCCTGCTGAGCTAGCTTTTCTCGGTCGAGCCCTAGCCCGGCCTTCATCAAAATCACCATCACGGCGATGGTGCGAAAGGCATCTGCGGCGGCTAACACCTCTGGAGCAATCACATGGCCGACCTGGGGGCCCAGCACTATACCTACCCCCACCATGCCCACCAGGGCTGGTAGTCTTAACCGCCGAGCGATCTGCCCGACGAAAAAGCCCATCAATAAAATCCAAATCAGGCTCTCTAACATGGCATCACGTTGAGGGTGCATCGACTCTTTGCAAAAGGCAGAAGCAAAAGGTAGAAGCAAAAGGCAGAAGGATGAAAAAAGGCTTGCTACGCCAACGATTCATCCATCTGAATGCTTCTAACCGACCTGCTTACCGCTATAACAACGTGACTTGCCTCAGAAGTCTAGGAAAAACACAGAGGCCCCTACCCTTCCGCGACAAGTCGGAACAGTAGGAGCCATCAGCCCTAGGATTAGCCAAGTTCTGACCTCCAGCGGGCGTTTTCGGCGAGCTCCATCGCCTTCTTTACTGGTTATACCACCCTCAGAGCCAATTCAGGCAAGGCTTTAAAGATCAGCCCGGTCGGCCCTTGCGAGTTCTAGCCAATCAAACAAGCAGCCCAATTGAGCCAAGGTAATAAACCCGTACTGCCAGAGAACGATGGGCAGGTGGACTGGGCCATCGTCATGGTGCAAGGCGGTTTGCACCTCGGCACTAGATAGCCCAAATTCGGCCTGCACAAAGTTAACTAGCCTGGTGGTTAAGGGCAAGGTCATGGCATAACCTCTCTAAAGCGTCAACCGATGGTGGCAAAGCCGGATGGGCTACTCGCTGATAGCTGCGGTAGGCCTGCCGAAATTTGCCTAGGCGATGCAGGGCAATGCCCCGAAATAGCCAGGCTTGAACATGATTGGGCTCCAGCCGTAGGGCGTGGTTGCAGCAATTGAGCGCTGCTTGAGGACGGCCCATTAGGATTAAAG
>DVEE01000008.1 GCA_015295885.1 Leptolyngbyaceae cyanobacterium M65_K2018_010 | reverse complement strand
GAATTGCCATCACGCTGATTTCTACGACGCGCTTATCGCCATTGGCGCCAATCCAACCCAGGGGGGCGGCGTAGAGTCCCCGATCAAACTGCTCGTAGGTAGAAATCTGCTCACAGGCCGTGCGCGTGGGCACTCCGGCTACCGCTGGAGTCGGGTGTAGGGCTTCCACCAATTGCAAGGGATGGGTCTGACCAGATAGGAGGGCGCGAATGGGGGTGTGGAGGTGTTGAATATTGGACAATCGCAGTAGGCGGGGGCGGGTGGGATAGGCCGGTTGTAATCCTAAACTACCGAGCCGCTGGGCCAAGAAATTGACAACCAGGCGGTGTTCTCCCTGCTCCTTAGGGCTATGAAGCAGACCCAGGGCCAGTTGTCGGTCCTCCTGGGGATTGCGGCCCCGGGGGGCAGATCCGGCTAGAGCATCGGTCACCAACCACCGCTGGGAAATGCTCAGTAGCCGTTCGGGGCTGGCTCCCATAAAGGTTTTGCCCTTGCCATTGCCCACCGCAAACACGAAGCAATCTGGATAGCGCTGGCGTAGTTGGGCCAGGGAAGGATAGGGTTGAAAGGCGGCTTCTCGCACCCAGTCCAAGGCATGGGCGAGGACAATTTTCTGAATATGACGACCTTCAATGTGGCTTAAGGCCCGTTCTACCGCCGCTTTAAACTGATGTTTAGCCAGACCCGAGGGCCGTCTAGGGGAAAAATGATAGGGCAACGGTGGCGGGCTAGCGTAGGAGGCAGGGTAGTGCTCAGTCAGATTCTGCAAGACCCTAAGACGGTTTTCTAGCTGGTCTAGGACAGCTTGGGGAGTGGTTTCAAGGGTGAGCAGCACATTCAGGGTGAGCACACAATGGCTCCCTTGCCGCCAAATCTGCCACTGGGGCAAAACGACCCTGGCCGCAGGAAAATCTATCGGATCCCCAGCGGCTTGGGGGAAAAAGGAAAAGGTACAAAAAAACCTGGCACCGGGACCTGGAACACCTGAATCGGTCAGCCCATCCTGGCTTTGAAAACTATGAATTCTTTGCAACCACTGCTCAATATACCGATGGGCATCGGCAAAGCGCCCACTTCCCATGGATTGGTAAGTTAACGTGTGACCAAAGGCCGCTATGGCTTCCCCACTCACAGAACGCTCCAAGTACAGGTGACACTGCTGGCGATGGTGCAGGTGGGCCAGGGTCACCAGGGGATCCAGGCTAGGAATGGCAAAATTCAGGCTAGCAATCTGAGGGGTGTGCTCCTGGGCAACCCGCTCTAAACAATTTTTGATAAAAGGCTGAACAGCCTGCCATTGCTGGCAGCGGGGCGGACCATAGGAAACAACTGGCATGAACTCAAAGGATTTAATGCAGTTTAAAGTCACGTTTTATCCATTGGCTGAAAAGTGCGCCAGACAAGCGCCATGGGCCTTCAGCCAGTATTCCTACTGGTAACACATTCGGTCCTGGCCTAGCCATTTCTGGTGCAGTCGTTCACGCAGCTTAATAGTGGGTGCCGGTTTGGCGATAGTGAACGGCGGTTTTAGCCTCCC
>DVEE01000062.1 GCA_015295885.1 Leptolyngbyaceae cyanobacterium M65_K2018_010 | reverse complement strand
AGGGGGCGCCTTTCTTATGGTTAGCATCTACCTGTACCGAAGCCAAATACTGGCGAATGGGCCGCTCATCCTCCCTTCTCTGTGGGCAAGCCGTAGCGAATGGGCCCTCGCGCTGTCTTGGGATCAACTCGCTGCCCCTTTTGGAATACCGCGATCGCTCCTGCCTCGGCCAGTTGAGTCCCCAGGGCGCGTACCGCTGGCATGAGATCTCGCCAGTGCTCCGAGTCCAGTGCTCTAGCCACCTCTGAAGGGCAAAGGGTCTTGCCAGGGCCGCGCTGCTCCACCAGTCTGAGTAGAGTTTCACGGAGACCTGGGAGTGCAGTGGTCATGGGGCTATAGTCCTAGGTAACCCTTGCTTCAATGCCAAGAACTCCCGGATGTAGTGGTTGACCTGTTCCGGTTGCTCCTGCTGAACCCAGTGACTGCACTGGGGAATATAGCGGAGTTGAAAATCTCCCACGTAGGCTTCAGTCCCTAGGGCCAACTCCTTGCCCAGGGCTACATCCTCCTCTCCCCAAATTAACAGAGTCGGTACGGTCAACACCGACCAGGGCCGCGTCAGCCAATCTCCCCGGCGCAGCGCTCGGTAGTAGTTCACCATAGCCCTAAGGGCTCCGGGTTTGGCGGCCGCCGCCTTGTAGGCGTGCAGATCCGCGTCGCTGAAGGCGGTCTTGCGGATAGCCAGACCTCGAAACAGAGGCTCAATCCACCAGTAATCGTTGACTCGAAGCAACAGTTCCGGCAGCACTGGGATTTGGAATAGGCCGATATACCAACTGCGCAGCAATTGTTGAGGAGTGCGCAGCCCCGCCGCAAAGCGAGCCGGGTGGGGAATATTGAGAGTCACCAAGGCATCCAGCCGTTGGGGATAGGCGTAGGCCACAGCCCAGGCGATCGCACCGCCCCAGTCATGCCCCACTAACGTACAACGCTCAAAGCCGAGGGCCTGAATCGCTCCCACCACATCCTCAATCAGTACCTCTAGACGGTAGGCCTCAACCCCCAAGGGTTTATCACTTTCGTTATACCCCCGCAAATCCAGGGCCACACAGGTGTAGTCAGAGGCAAACTCGGCTATCTGATGCCGCCAGGCATACCAAAATTCTGGAAAACCATGCAAAAAGAGCATCAGTGGTCCTTGCCCCTGAATGACATAGTGCAGGCGAATCCCATTGGCGGCTAAAACATCATGCTGCCAACGGTTGGGGGCAGTCATAAAGGCAGGAGAATTACCATGGCTTTAGGCCTACTATAGCGAGTTACCCCCCAACCGGTCTCCCGTTCTAGGCAAGGGCCTTCTATGATTAGGTCAAAGGGCAATGTCCCCACTGGTAACCCCTATGATGGCCATTCAAGCCCCCCTGCACATAGCCCTTAACGTGAGCGACCTGGTTCGGGCCGAGGTTTTCTATGGCCAAGTCTTGGGACTCACCCCCGTAGAAAGGCCCCTAGCTTTCCCAGGGATTTGGTACCAGGTGGGAGACTTTCAGATTCACCTGATTTTGGCCGAGAACTGCAACCAAACGCCCCAAAATCCTCAGAAA
>DVEE01000110.1 GCA_015295885.1 Leptolyngbyaceae cyanobacterium M65_K2018_010 | reverse complement strand
AAACACCCTGATTGTCGTCGAAGTGGAAACGGTTTTGTTTCTCTCACCTTATGCTCACCCCAGCGGGGTGAGTGGAAAGCTGCCTAGGGCAATGGCAACATTTCATTTCATTGCAACCTTTATGGAAATGTTGAGAAATCCTAGGGGCAGGGGTTGTGCCGATATGCTGAACATACAGTTCAAAGCAGCCGGATGGGACTATGGACATGGAAACAAAATACCGCTTCTCTTGCACCCTGACCTTTGGAGACATCTACGGCCAAATCATTGCTTGGCTGGTGATTATCTTTATCAGTTTGGCCGCCTCCTTAGCGCTCATGGGTGCCCGTCAGCCCATCTATGCGTTGGCTACGGTCGGTTTGATTTTGGTGCTTTCCCTACCCTTCCTGCTGTTTGCCTTTGTAACCACCTTGCTGAATCACATTGAGTTTGAGCCGGTTAACAATCCCCAGGGGGAGGCCGCGGCTCAGGCTAGAGCGGTTAACCGAGTTCAATCCCCAGCCCAAGCCATGGGTTAGGGCATGGCTCTATAGCACCGGTTGAACAACACCATCAGGGATACCTCCTTACTCAGGGGCAGAAGTTGGGGCGGGCTCTTCGGTGGGAGTCACCGTCGTTTCCAGGGGCGAAGACTCTGGCGTTTGACCGGAGCTAGCCATTTGACTGATCTGGTCTTTGAACTGAGCTGGAGCCATGGCGGTAGCTTGAGTGAAGAGATCCTGGGCCGCTGCCGATTCGCCCCGCTCTTGAAGAACAAGGGCCTTGGCGAGGACAGGGCGAAAGTCAGTGGGAGCCGAGGCCATAGTTTCGTCGTAGAGAGCCAAAGCCTTATCGGGACTGTTGGCTTCCAGATAGACCTGGGCCAACAAAAGCTTGACCGAAATGGTATCCACCCTGAGAGAATTGCCATCTCTCTGGAGCCGATCAGCGGTTTTCAGAGTATCTTGAAGCAACCCGATGGCGGCCTGAGGCCGGTTCTGCTGAACTAACAGAGCCGTTAAACCTTGGAGGGCATTCATATCGCCAGGGTTTTGATCCAGAACCTGACGATAAATTTGTGCGGCCCCTTCCAGGTCTCCCAGTTGCTGTTTGGTTTGAGCTAGTAGCACCTGGTATTCAGGCACGGTTGGATTGAGTTCTACCAGTTTCCCCAGGGGTTCGACTATACCCGCCACGTTGCCGAGTTGAATCTGGGTATCAATCAATCCTTTAAGCGCAGTTTGATTATCGGGTTCTCGCTCTAAAACCAGTTGATAGCCTTTGGCTTGAGACTCCAGCTCCGCTTGTAGGGCCGCTGGATCAGCGGTGGTGGCACCGTTGGTCCCGGTGGCTTTGCGAGTGTTGTTGCTACCTAAAATAGGCAGCAGCGACAGAGATAAAAAAGCCGCCAAGGCCAGGGTCAGTACCGTTCCAATCAGCCAACGATTTCGCTTTGCAGTCACAGGGATGTCCTCAGGTTTGCCAATTGCTAATAGAGAGCGCAACTTGGCCCTCGCTTAGGGCTAAGGCTGGCGCCCATTTTAGCGTGATTAGGTCGGGCTAGGGCAGGGTCTGGTTGAGCTAACCCCTGCTTACCGATGGGAAACAAGGACTGCTTGGACATCGACAGGCCTCCGTGGGCTGTCTCGACACTCTAGCCTGACTAAACTCCGACCAGAAAACTAACAGAGTTACGGTAGCAAATATCTTGGCTAGGAGTTTGGAAAGAGTACGGATTATTGTACGGATTATTGGGTAACCTCATTGGAAATATAGATCATGTACGGACGTATTGACGCTGCGAAGGGAATGTTACGCTAGCCTAAAAGGCTGAGCTACTTGACTAGGCATTGTGGCGGGTTGATGTTGAGAGGAGGTCGATGGCGTGATGAATTCCACAGGGCATAATTCCCCAGGAGAAGCTCAGGGTAAAGACATGGAGGCCAGTCCTACCCCTCAGACGACACCTCCAAAGGAGGGTTTAAAGGGCCCCCCGGAGCGGCCCACTTTAGTGGCGCCGCCACCAAGACCGGTGCGCCCAAGCCCACCGAAGCCGGAGAAAACTGTTGCGCCTAAACCCACGGCTTCCTCCACGCCAAGCAGTACGCAAGGGGCCACAGTTCAGGCGGCTCAGGAATTACCCCCTGAAGAACCAGAGATCGATCACCGCTACTTGCCCATTGCCCCTCCCAGCGAACCCATGCAGTACCGGGCGATTGGCTTGGTCCGGGGCACCTATGAACCCACTGAAGCGGATCAACTCAATCGGGGAAATCTCACTACTGAAGACGGTCAGGTCATTGATTCGGTGTTGCTGGGACGAATTACTAGCTTGGTGAAAAAACATCTGGACCTGAGTGCCTCTCACCTCTGGGTGGTTTACCCCCGTACCCGCCGAGAAATGGAGAGCGATGAGGATCAGGATCTACATTTGCAGATAGTTGGGGTTTGGGAACCTGAAACCCTGGGGCTGCCAGGGGAATCTCCTACTGATGTAACCGAGGCCGCCGCCACCGAAACCACCACCGATAGCGGCAGCCAAGCGCCAGTTTTGCCTGCGGATTTACCGCCGGTGGATGAAAACTTTTTCTCGATTCGGGGAGAGGTGGTGAAGTATGCTCCGGAGGATGAAGCAATTACGGTTAAAATCCTCCAGGGGGTTAAAAAAATGCCCGGTGCGCCTAAATCCTTCAAACTCATGCTCAAAGGACGCATTGAAGGCCGCACGGTTGGGTACTTTTGGGACTTTAAAGTGCAGCGAGATGGCAAAACCCTGGTGGTTGAACGGGGCTCCGTGGTTGGCATTGTGCCGCCCAAAAAGCGACCCAAGGGAGGCAATCGTCGAGGCGGCCCTAGTCGTCGAGGGGGGGGGGACCGGCCTCACGCGGGTCGAGCACCGGCAGGGAGACCAGGCATGCCCCGACCCCGGAAACCTGGGGCTGAAAAGGATCAGGCCCAAAGCTAAGGCTGTGGGTTGAGCCTAGCTACCGTAGGAATCCTGGGGTAAAAAGGCCCGATCGCTGGGCAAGGGGGCGACGGGGTCAGACAATTCAAACCGGCCTGCTTCGATCCATTGTTTGAGCTCAACCTGCACCTGCCTAGCCAGGTTAATGCTAGCTAGGGGGGCAGTGCGGACGGTTTGGCCCTCGATGGTAATGGCCCCTGATTTGAGCTGGGCATAGCTGACTAACCCAAAGGTAGGCCGTACTCGTCGGGGGATGGAAAAATCCATGACGGGGGCTACGATATCAGCATCTTGAACTGCGCAGTGGGCAGCTACCTGCTCATTGAGCAGGGGGATGGGCACAGCTACCCCCAACATCAAGGAAGGGCCATAGCCTTTGAAATAGCAGCCCCTCACCCACTGCGCCTGCATGGTTTTAGCATCCCCAATCAGAGCCACGGTAGCGGCTGGGCCAATGGGAGTCCGGTTGGGCAAACGCCGCTGGAGGGGGAAATGCTGGGTGCCCTCCCAGGCGATGTAGCCTACCCCGCCGCCCAAAAAAATACGGGTGCCAATGCCCACGGCCTGGAGGTCGGGATCATTCAGGAGGGGGGAAAGGGCCCCAGGGTTGGCGTAGACGGCGTTACCCAAGCGAGGTTGGAGCGGTCCCAGGTAGGTGGCCAAGGGGCGATCGCCCCCATTGACCCCAACAATAAAGTTTTGGTAGAGACAGCGGGGGTTAAACAGGTAGAACTGATTAATGGTGTCCCGGGTGATCGTCGTCTCTAGGGAAGCGCGGGGGTAACAGTCGGTGCTGTGGCCAGTGGCCTGCAGGTGAACACTACGACCGGCGATCAAATCGGCAATCACATGGCCGCCCCCATGTTCTCGGGCTTCCTCACCATCGGTTCCTTCCCCACCCCGTCCGGCCAGGGCCGGTTGGCTCGCGCCCAGGTAGAGATCTACGGCTCCGAACCCAGCGTAGGCGGGCACTCCATCCAGGTAACACTCCAGCAGCTTAATCGGCGGATCGGTGTGACCCAAGTTCATAATGGCCCCAGAGGATTCCATCGGTTCAAAGGTACCGGTCACCACCACATCCACGGCCTGCGCCGCCGCCTGGATACCTTGTTCCTGGGCCAAGGCCTTAAAGGCTTCAGTGGTATAGACAACTACGTTGCCCCGCTGGATTTTTTCGTTAATGCTGGCGATGGTGCGCATGGGCCTAGGCCTGGGAATCATGGTCTGATCGGTAGCCCAGCCCCAGCCAGGCGGCCATCAGCAGTGAGGGAGCCAACAGCAATCCACCGATCAGGGTGGGAGAAGGGGCCAGTGGGAGCCAGACCGCTCCGAACTTAATCAGTCCACTGAGCAGAGCGGACAAGCCCAGTACCTTGAGCAGGAAGTAAACAGTGTCCTGGGGCATCGGCATCAGGGTTGGGAACGACGAACATTGAGGCAGCACCACTCCTGCCGTCGCCAGAGCGTGGCCACATCCCAGCCCTGCTGTTCTAGGGTATCGGCAACGAGTTTAGACTGATCCATCAAAATACCGCTGAGAATAGCCCAGCCCTGGGGGGTAACCAGGGTGTGGAGTTGGGGAATTAAGTCCATAATCACCTCTGCCAGGATATTGCAGACGACCCCATCCACAGGGGCCTCGATCCGATTGACCAGCTCCTTCAAGCTGCCATGGATGACGGGCATTTGTTCTGGGCTCAGGTGGTTGATGTCCCGATTAGCGATCGCCGATTGCACCGCCAGGTCATCAATATCAGCGGCATAGACGCGCTGGGCTCCCAGGAGGAGAGCCCCGATCGAGAGAATTCCAGAGCCACAGCCAATGTCGGCTAGGGTTAAGGGGCGATCGGCATAGGCCAGCCGCATTTCCAGGGATTCCAAACAGAGCTGGGTAGTAGGGTGAGCACCGGTGCCAAAGGCTACCCCCGGGTCGAGTTTGAGCACCAGTCGCTGGTTATCCGCCGGGGGCGTCAGCCAGGCCGGCGTAATCAGGAAGCGATCGCCAATCGGTTCAGGCTGCCAATGATCCTTCCAACTTTTTGACCAATCCTCCTCGTCGATCAGGGTCCAACTCACCCGGGGCGCTGGCAGATGGTTGCAGAGTGCATCCTGCTTAAGCCGTAGGGCCAGGGCGGACAGATCCAACAGTTCTAGGCGAGACTGGGGAAAGTAAGCCCGAATCAGAGTAGCCGAGCCCTGTCGCTGGTTTGCAGTGCCCTGGCTGCCAAAGGCATCAAACCGCCAAAATACGTCATCTTCCAGGGCCGGGTCGCAGAGCACCTGAACTTCCCACCAACTATTGCCCACAGCCATTTAAGGAAATATCCTCGCCAACTTTTCCCCATACCGCACCATCCTATCCTAGAGCATCGGTTCCCCCTGCCTAGCCCCCCGGGTTCTGAGTCGCCGTTCTGGCGCCATGGGGTGCAGTCTGAAAAAGACATCGGTGTGCCATACCGGCTTCTGGGGCTGTCCCCTGGGGTTGGCATCTCAAATGCCATGGGCTAGTTGAGGCTGGGCAGCCCCTGTGGGGCCGGCCCAGTTATTTCAACTGGTTAGGGCAGGGTTGCCCTGCGGCCAGGGTGCTGAGGTTGGCCAGGGTGGTGTCGGCAATGTTGCTCAGCGCCTCTTGGGTGAAAAAGGCCTGGTGAGCCGTGATCACCACATTGGGGAAGGACTGAAGCAATTGAAAAGTTTCATCCTGAATAACGGTGCCCGAAAGATCCTGGAAAAATAGATCCTCTTCCTCTTCATAGACGTCAGTGCCCAGACAGCCTACCTGTCCTGACTTTAGCCCTTCTATCACAGCCCGAGTATCGATCAGGGCACCGCGGCTGGTATTGATCAACATTACACCCCGCTTCATCTGCTGCAGGGATTCAGCGTTGATCAGATAGTGGGTAGCGGGCAACAGGGGGCAGTGCAGGGAAATAATGTCAGATTGGGCAAACAGTTCCGGCAACTCTACATAGGCTATCCCCAGGTCAATGCAGGCCTGGTTCGGGTAGAGGTCGTAGGCCAGCAGCTGGCAGCCAAAGCCGTGCATAATCTGGGCAAAACATTGCCCGATTTTGCCCGTACCCACCACTCCAACGGTTTTGCCGTGGATATCAAACCCGAGTAGGCCGTTCAGGGAAAAGTTATCATCCCGCACCCGATTGTAGGCTCGATAGAGTTTGCGGTTGAGCATTAAAATCAACCCCACGGCGTGCTCAGCCACCGCGTAGGGGGAATAGGCAGGCACCCGCACCACCGCAATGTCCAGATCCTTAGCAGCGGCCAAATCCACATTGTTAAAGCCCGCACAGCGCAGGGCCACCACCTTCACTCCCTGTTGGGCTAACCGAGCTAGGGTGGCCGCACCAACATCGTCATTAATAAAGACACAAACCGCTTCAGCCTCACTGGCCAGGGCCGCCGTCTGGGGGGTGAGGCGGGGTTCCAAAAAAGTCAGGCTATGCCCGTACTGGGGGTTGGCTAATTCAAAGAATTCCTGATCGTAGGGTTTGGTGCTAAA
>DVEE01000357.1 GCA_015295885.1 Leptolyngbyaceae cyanobacterium M65_K2018_010 | reverse complement strand
TTGGGGTGGGGCTGGTACGGTTAATTGTCGAGCCCGAGCCAACCGCCGCCGCCCTAGCTCGAACCCTGTTAGAGCAGGCCCAACGGGCACCCCTGCCAGCCCTAGACATGGCTGCGATAATAGAATTCATTGAAACCACCGTGGTGTAAAATTTCTCCGGCTTAATCGAGAGGAAATAATTAACCGATCGGGTCGCCCTGGAGCACTGGTTGCAGGTCCAAAAACAGGCCGATGACTCCAGCCTTTGACCTGACTCCTGGGTCGATTGGGTCAGGGCCCGACCCCACCCCTTCCCCTGGAGCTATATCAGGAGAGCAAAGCGCAACCTACCCCTATGCCTGTCGATACCTGGTTTCCCCTGGCCATCTACTACGAAGACCTGGCCGATGCCCCCCAACACCGGCAGGCGCTGATCGAGGCGGTGCTGGATCTGGAGGCAGCCGGCGCCGAACCGCGCAACTTTCCTGAAATGGCCTGGACCGGCGATCTCCACGGCGTCGAGCAAATCCACCTGGACCCACGCTTTGCCTGGGTAGTGGACCAGGTGGAAACCCACACCCGCCTCTATTTGGGTGAATTGGGTCTAGATCTGAGTGCCATTGACCTCTATATCCAACGGGCCTGGCCCGTGGTGTCGCGCTACCAGCAAGAGGTGGGCGACCATCGCCACAACACTGCCCATATCAGCGCCGTGTACTATGTCGCTGTGCCCGAATCGGGCACTGATGCGGCGGGCTGCCTGGCTTTTTTTGACGATGCCCGCCCCAACGAGGTCAGCCCTGGCCTGGGCAGCGAAAATACCAACATCATCGCTACCTGGAATTACCTGAACCAGGACCAGGCCCTGTACTTACCTACTGAAGGTCGGTTGATTCTCTTCCCGGCCAAGCAGCGCCACGGGGTCACCATGAACCATACCGAGGGCCTGCGCATTTCCCTATCCTTCGATATTGTGCTGACTGCGGCCCCCGGTCAGGCCGCCGGAGCCTACGAGTTTCTGGCGCCGCCCCCCAGCCAGTGGCGACGGTTTAAGCCGGGTTAGCCCGCCCACCTGCGGCAGGCTATCGTGGTCTCTAGGGCTCCGGTAAGTTTTCTGGGTCAAAACCCAGAGATCGCACATAGGTCGCCAACCGCTCGGCTCGTTGCCGTTCTTGCTGTAATTGCCCTTGCAACTGCCGAATTAGTTCTTGAGGTAGGGGATAGGGATTACCCTCGGCATCGTACCAGGCCAACCATTCCCGCTGAATGCCGCCCAACTCTCCTCGGACTCGCCCAATTCCCAACTCAATCTCTGGAATCCAGAATGGTTCGCCCGACTGGCGTTGATAGCGACCCTGCACCCGTTGATATACCTCCCAGGGGTCATGCTTGTCCCGGCGACTGTATTCTGGGTTGTAGATGAGGTAATACTTTACGCCCAGGTCAGCATAATCGGCCATCTTTTGGCCATATTCCTGACCGTAGGTTTTTGAAACAAACTCCAGCGCCAGCAGCGGTACTACCCCATTTTCTTCCTGCAGGACGTAACTGAGCCGACCTTTACCCTCCCGCTTGTGCCGT
>DVEE01000558.1 GCA_015295885.1 Leptolyngbyaceae cyanobacterium M65_K2018_010 | reverse complement strand
TCAGTGGTAGAGCACACCCTTGGTAAGGGTGAGGTCACGAGTTCAATCCTCGTCAAAGGCTCTTAGATGAAAGCCTTACGGTATAAAGGTTTTATATTGATCGGGATGACAGGATTTGAACCTGCGACATCCTGCTCCCAAAGCAGGCGCGCTACCAAGCTGCGCTACATCCCGTTGGCCATCGGCCTAAACTAGTATAGCCTGCTTTTCCAGCAACCAGGCCTGGTCCCCAGCACTCCCTAGCTATCCTCCCCATGACTGACCCCCATCCACCGATCCATCAATTACCTGGGCTGAGTACTAGTCATGGGCAAGCGCTGGCCCAGTTGGGGCTAACCACCACCACACACCTCTATCACTATGGCCAGACCGCTGCCGGCCGGCGACATTTGGCCCAAAAACTCCAGGTTCCCCCCCGCTACGTGGCGAAATGGGTGGCCCTAGCCGATTTGGCTCGAATTCCGGCGGTAGGGTGTGAGTTCAGTGGTTTGTTGCTCCATGCCGGGGTGCTATCCGTGGCTCAACTGGCGGAGAGTAACCCCCAGAATCTCCATGGACGAGTGCAGCGCCTGCATGTCAAAACCCTGCAGCGGGCTGACCTTTGCCCTACCCCCGATCAGGTCAGTGCATGGATACAAGCGGCGCGATCGCTGCAAGCGGCGGCTTCCCGTCATTCCCAGCCAGACCGCCGACAGCAGGCCCCCTAGACGACCTTAACCGCCCCGCCCAGGACAGACCAAAAAACCAAAAAATTGGAGGGGCTCTGGTAAACCCCTCCAACCCAAGCATTTCGCTCAAATCAGCCCTTAGCGATAGCGCTTTTTGCGGCGAGCCACGGCCTTCCGCTTGCGTTTTTCCTGGGGCGTCTCGAAGTGGCGACGGCGTTTGACCTCAGAAAAAATTCCCGCCTTAGAAACCTGTCGCTTGAAGCGACGTAGGGCTGATTCAATGCCTTCGTTTTCACCAACAACGACTTGAGTCATAGGAAATTGCCTTCTTCTCCTTAAAATACAATCGACAGAAAATTACAATTGACACAGGTTCAGCCGGCCAGCCAAAAGTAGAATCTTGGCTGAACCTCAAAAATCTTTAACTATCACCGTGGGATGGTTGAGCCACCTCCTAATATCCCAGGTAATTTTACAGACAACAAAGTAGGGGCACATGCTGTCCCCCTTTGCCTCAATCAGATTAGCACAGGTCGGGCTCGAATACCTGCACCGGCAGGGGTTCAGTTAGATGGTGGCGTTTATCTAACCCGAGTCAGCGCCTCACTGGCTTGGCTGACCACATCCTGGGGTAAGGGCACGTAGCCCAGTTCCTCGCTAAAGTTCTGGGCCTCGGTTAACCCCCACTGGACGACATCTTTTAAGGCAGCGGCTTTGCTCGGGTCGTCGTAGCTCTCGTAAAGCAATAACCAACTGTAGGTGACGATGGGGTAAGCCTCGGCCGCCGCAGGATCGGGCAGGAAAATGCGTAAATCGGCGGGGATCTCAGCTCCACTCAAGGCGGCTTGAGCCGACTCGGAACTGGGCTGAACAAAGTTGCCCGCCTGGTTTTCAAGGGCGGCGGTGGCCAGGTCCAACTTTTTCGCGTAACTGTATTCCACGTACCCCAAGGTGCCCTCAGCCTGCTGAATTTGAGCACTCACACCAGCGTTGGATTTGATGCCAACCCCCGCTGGCCAGTTAACGTTCAAACCACTGCCGACTGCGGCTTCCCATTGGGGACTCAGGGCGCTCAGGTAATGGGTGACCACCGCCGTAGTGCCGCTGCCATCGGAACGGTGGACCAAAATGATCGGTAAATCGGGCAACGCCCGATCGGGGTTAGTGGCTGCGATCGCCGGATCATTCCACTGCGTAATCTCCCCCAGGAAAATCCCTGCCAGGGCGGCTCTAGATAGCTTCAGATCCCCCCCGAGACTGGGCAGGTTGTAGGCGATGGCCACACTCCCGGCGGTCATGGGAACCATCACCACCCCCTTAGCTACCTGGGCGATCTCAGCATCGGTCATGGCCACATCACTACCGGCAAAGTCCACGGTAGCTGCGATCATTTGCTGAATGCCAGCGGCGCTGCCCGTGTCCTGGTAATTGACCATGACGTTAGGATGCTTTTGGTTGTACTCGCTAAACAGGCGGGTGTAAAACAGCATTGGAAAGGAAGCACCGGTGCCGTTCAGAATTACGGGTGCCTGACCTTGGGCCGGGGGGGCGACCGGCTGATCAGACCCCGAGGGGTTACCCTGGCAGGCCAGGATGCCGACCACCATCAATACTGCTACCAAGACTAATTTGAGCCTTCGCCAACCGTGCTGCCTCATCGTTGAGCCCTGTGGAGTTCAATCACTGTTTTGGGTGGGTTGGGCATGTCCCTAGACTTGCCCGCTGAGGTTCTACGCCGCGTAGGTTTGC
The DNA here is from genome assembly GCA_015295885.1 of Leptolyngbyaceae cyanobacterium M65_K2018_010. Taxonomy (GTDB): domain Bacteria; phylum Cyanobacteriota; class Cyanobacteriia; order Phormidesmidales; family Phormidesmidaceae; genus Nodosilinea. The sequence continues at coordinate 4,105 of DVEE01000558.1, read as the reverse complement.
GGCTGCGGGAACTGGAGGTGTCCGGTACAGAGGCTTTTGCCGAGCCGCTCCTGACAAAACGCTTTTTCCTCTGGCTTGAGATCCTCGTAGCGCACATCTCGCCGCAGCAACATCCCGTTATGCCCCGCCAGAAATCGAGGTAATTGCTCGTATTCAATGGTGCGGAGGGTTTGCATATCGTAGGTGGTGTAGGTGGTCAGGGCCGGGTCATTAAAGTCAATATCTACCACGGTCAACGCCTTCCAGGGGGGAAGGGCGTTGTCAATTAGGGGGCGAGCCCCGGAGCCCAAGATACCCATGTGCAAGAGCTGAAGTTTTCCCCTATGGGCCGGGTAGTAGGAATGGTGGTGACCACTGATTAAGGTGTGTACTCTGTGGCGCTCCAAGATTTCCTGAAGTTTCTGGGCATTATCGAGGACTTCACCGGGTTCATTGCGCCCCACCGCCACAGAGTAGAGGGGCAGGTGACTGAGCACAATGCGTGCCTTAGCCTGCTGAGCCGCCTCACTAGCCAGGGTGGTCTCAATCCAGGCCAATTTATCGTCAGGAATATGGCTGGAAGAGCCATCCCAAGCCATAAAAAACAGGCCGTTGTATTCAAAGGTGTAGTAGAAGGGAAAATCCGTGCGATCGATAAACTTCACCCCCGGATCATGCTCGGGGGTCAGCCAGTAGGCGGAGGCCAGGTCACGCTCCTGCTTGAACAGAAACTGGTTATTCACCCCCAGGGCACTGGAAGCATCGTGGTTACCCAGGGTAAACCCGTAGGGCAGTTTCTGCTGCCGCAGGGGGGCCGCCACATGGTCATCAAAGGCTTGCCACATGGCCCGGATGCGATCGGGCGTGAGGGTTAAGTCCTGGCCAGCCACCATATCACCGCTACAGACCACCAGATCCGGCCGCCAGAAGGGCAGTAGGGCCATGGCCTTGTCCACCTCGGGATCGTAATCCGTAGATCCGTAGGAGCTATTCAAATCGCTGATGACGACCAGGCGGATATCCTTGCGGGGTGGTGCGTAGAGCCCCTCAGGGCCAGCACTGGCTACCAGCGCCTGGGTTTCTGGCGGCAGAGCTGGGGCCGGGTTCTCGACCGTCGGGGCGGCCCCTTCGCGGACCGCATCGGGGGCGATCGCCGCTGTTTCTGACGGCAGGATAGAATCCCTGCCAGACATCAAAACCTGCTGAGAGCAGGCCAGGGTAATGGCCAAAATTAAGCCCAGACTAAGGCCCGTTAAAAATCGTTGAAAGCGCATAGATTCCTGGGGCAAACCACAGGCATTAACTTACCTCAACCCCTGCCGCTTTGATCAGCAAATCTGGGCCGGGTCAACCAGAATCTGGCTGGGCAGTCAGAGCCTCCAGGGCGGTGATGTAACTGGGGATGGCTTCTTGGCCGACCTCACAAGCTCGCCGGTCCACCTGGAGCAGATCATCTCCCCAAACAACCTGACCAATCGGCACCGCTTCCCCCCGATCGGGTTGCCAGTCCGGGCTGACTAATTTGTGGGTGCAATCTACCACCCCGCCTTGAAAAAAGTGCCCCAAGGTAAAGTAAACATCCTGCAGCACCTGGGGTACCGAAGGCCGATGCAACTGGCCCCGGGAGTGGGGACTGCGAGCTCTGTATTTGGCCCTGGGCAAAAGTCCGTAGAGATTCTTGAGGGAAGCGGAAATCAGAGGTTGTTCCTTCAGCCAGGTGCGCTTAAAGGCACTTACCGACAGGCAGCCATCCACCTCCTGAAGGAGCCTAGGCGCCCACAGACTGGAAAAGCGAACTGGCTGGGGGGAGCGGTTGGGATACTCCAGGAGTTCCAAACTATCGGCGTCGAGCAGGCGCATGCCCTCGTCTAAAAGGGGATGGATGCCGTTTTTCGCCATGATGGTGGCGAAGTCCACCTTGGAGCAGACTCCCTCGACAATCAAAATTTCCACCCTTGGGTTAGCCATCCGTAACCCTTGAAGCACGCGGCCCAGCACGGCTAGGCTGACCGTGACCGGCGGGCCCACCGGATAGCCCAGATTGGGTTTAAGCAAGAGGCGACGGGCTGTTTGAATCGCCGCCGGGGGAGTGTAGACAAACCCTTCGGAGGCCGCAGTCTGAATAGCAGGCAGAGTCAGGCTGGACATAGGCGGCGGGTAACCTTGCTGGCCGGGGTAAATAATTTCCCTTAGGTCATGGTAAGTGGCTCTACTCTCTCAAAAGTTCGGCAAACCACACCTGGCAAAGAATTGTCGATAAACATTAGAGGCAGATAAATTAGCACTCAGGAGGCGAGAGTGCTAGAACCGCCTCTAGCCTCCTAAGGTTGTTGATGATTAGCAAGTTGGAGGAATCCTATGGCAGCTGTCACCCTGAGTGTGTCAACTGTTAAGCCCCTGGGCGATCGCATTTTGGTTAAGGTCAGCGAAGCCGAAGAAAAGACCGCAGGCGGCATTCTGCTGCCCGACACCGCTAAGGAAAAGCCTCAAGTGGGTGAAGTGGTGCAGGTCGGCCCCGGCAAGCGCAACGACGATGGCTCCTATCAGGCCATGGAAGTCAAAGTTGGCGACAAGGTGCTCTACTCCAAGTACGCCGGCACCGATATCAAGCTCGGCACCGATGACTACGTGCTGCTGCGCGAGTCTGATATCCTGGCCGCCCTTGGCTAAGCCATTTTTTGCCCTTAGCTGGCCGACGTTAAATTTTGGCCAGTCCATTCAGGCCAACCCGTAGGGAAGGTTGGGCCTAGGCCTAGCACTCCGTTCTGAACCCATCCTTGATGGGCTACGGATTCACGAGGAATAGGGTTAGGAACCTCTGGCTCCTGTTTTCCTTAACTCCTCAAATTCTCAAATCAGCGCAACTCAACGCAGTTAGTTCAACATTTACCTTGTTGGGAGGATTATTCACCTATGGCTAAGTCCATTACCTACAACGAAGATGCCCGTCGCGCCCTGGAGCGCGGCTTTGACATGCTAGCCGAAGCTGTGGCCGTGACCCTTGGTCCCAAGGGCCGCAATGTGGTGCTGGAGAAGAAGTTTGGGGCACCCCAAATTATCAACGACGGTATCACTATTGCGAAGGAAATAGAGTTAGAAGATCATATTGAAAATACCGCTGTGGCCCTGTTGCGTCAGGCGGCGTCCAAAACCAACGACGCTGCCGGCGACGGCACCACCACCGCTACCGTCTTGGGTCATGCCATTGTTAAGGAAGGGCTGCGCAACGTGGCGGCGGGGGCCAACGCCATTTCCCTCAAGCGGGGTATCGATAAAGCCACCGCTTACCTAGTAGATCGCATTGCCGAGCATGCTCGCCCCGTGGAAGATTCTAAGTCTATTGCCCAGGTGGGAGCCATCTCCGCCGGTAATGACGAAGAAGTGGGCCAGATGATCGCCAGTGCCATGGATAAGGTCGGTCGCGAAGGGGTGATTTCCCTGGAAGAAGGCAAGTCCATGACCACCGAACTGGAAATCACCGAAGGGATGCGCTTTGACAAGGGTTACCTCTCCCCCTACTTTGTCACCGATACCGAGCGCATGGAAGCGGTGCTGGATGAACCCTACATTCTGCTCACCGACAAGAAAATTACCCTGGTGCAGGACCTGGTGCCGGTGCTAGAGCAGGTAGCCCGCTCCGGTAAGCCCCTGATGATCATCGCTGAAGACATTGAGAAAGAAGCCCTGGCCACCCTGGTAGTGAACCGCATGCGCGGGGTGCTGAACGTGGCCGCGGTGAAGGCTCCTGGGTTTGGCGATCGCCGCAAGGCCATGTTGGAAGACATCGCCGTGCTGACTGGCGGCCAAGTCATCAGCGAAGATACCGGCCTGAAGCTGGAAAATGTCAAGGTGGACATGCTAGGTCAGGCCCGTCGCATCACCATCACCAAGGACACCACCACCATTGTGGCCGAGGGCAACGAAAAGGCGGTGAAGGCTCGCTGCGAGCAAATCCGTCGCCAAATCGACGAAACCGACTCCACCTACGACAAGGAAAAACTGCAGGAGCGGTTGGCCAAGCTCTCTGGTGGGGTCGCGGTGATCAAAGTGGGGGCCGCCACCGAAACTGAAATGAAGGACCGCAAGCTACGCCTGGAAGATGCCATCAACGCCACCAAGGCCGCCG
>DVEE01000273.1 GCA_015295885.1 Leptolyngbyaceae cyanobacterium M65_K2018_010 | reverse complement strand
AAAGCTTTGATGCGATCGCCCAGCGGCTCTGGCACACATTTCAACACCTGGCTGACCAGGGCCCCTACGCAGTGGTGGCCCACTCCCTGGGCGGGGTGCTAACCCGGGCCGCCCTGGGCGTAGAGTCGGTGCTGCACCCCCACCATGTGGTCATGCTGGGCACTCCTAATCAGCCGCCTCGGTTGGCCCCCCTGGCCTGGAAGCTGCCGCCCTTTCAATGGTTTACGGGCCAGTGTGGGTTAAACCTGACCTGCCCCCAGTTCTATCGCCAGTTACCCCAGTTATCGACCCCCTACACTATTGTGGCGGGTACGGGCGGCCCCCGCGGCCCCCTCAGCCCCTTTGGCAACGAGGTCAACGACGGCGTGGTGGCCCTCAAGGAGACCTATATGACCGCTCAGGACTCGGTGGTGCAGGTGCCGGTGTGGCATACCTTTATGATGAACCACCCCCAGGTGCAGAAGATCGTGGTGGCAGCCCTGGGTTCCCAGGCTGACTGATACAACCTGGGTAACGGCATTGATGAGCTAATGCCGCCTGAGTTTTCAGAGGCGCGTTTCATGCTAACTTCATGACCCTCAAGCTAATTTAAAGGAGGCTTGAGGAACGCTTAATTTTATGTAAGTTCTTGATTTGCTTCTGTTAACGTGAACTTGCATGAGTGTATTTGCCTAATTTTTAACTTATAAGCATGCAGATTGCGACTAAAGGGCGAGTTATTAGGATCCTTCAGATATTCTCTCTATGGTTGGTTGCAATAGCAAGTGCTTTTCCATTTGGTGGTTATCATGCAAACGAATTTAATAAATTGCCATTAGCCAGAAAAGCCGTTGAATCTGATTGGTTGGCTCAAGACTGGTATCTCAATCTCAGGTCAGAATATTACGATACTTTTAATCAATTACTCGGTCCATTAATGAGTGGGCTAGGGTTTGAAGCTGGAGCAACCATCGGTAGATTGGTTGTCTATCTTTTATTTTCTATAGTTCTGTATATCTTTTGTAGATCACTTCGCATTCAATTTGCCCTTATCCTCGCCATTGTTTATCTATTCCTCAATGTTCAAGATCAATCCCTTGTCGCAGGAGAATGGATTTTGGGAGGAGTGGAATCCAAAACAGTTGCCTATGCATTCTCTCTGCTAGCACTAGCGACATTCTTGCAACAGCGTTACTGGCTAGGGTTTGCCTGGGCCGGGGCTGCTTTATCAACCCATGTACTAACGGGACTCTATGCAATGTTTTGCATAGTGTTTGCCTGTGTCCTTACGCTAAGAGGTGAGGTGCTGAGTAGCAAAGTGCTCTCTAAATCCTGGATTTTCTTCCTGACAGGCTTAGGAGGAATTCCAGTCATTATCAATCAACTAATAGCTAGAAGCACGATTGATTCCCTACGAGCGGGTATGCTCTATGTGACCTTTCGGAATCCCCATCACCTACTGCCATCCGCATGGTGGGACGGGCGTAGATGGAAGGTTGAACTAATTCTGTCAGTTATTCTTTTTATTTGGGTTTACAGCCGTAGTCGCTCTCAGAACTTACGTTTTGTTGCTGCCTATGCCCTAGGCAG
>DVEE01000360.1 GCA_015295885.1 Leptolyngbyaceae cyanobacterium M65_K2018_010 | reverse complement strand
CTCACTTGGCCCTAGCCGTCGCAGATCTGGCAATCGCTCATAAGGCTTTAGTTGAGGCCGGTTGCCCGGTACAAACCAGTGCTTCTGGCCGAGCTGCCCTGTTTACCCAGGATCCCGATGGCAACATCATTGAGCTGAGTCAGGTGAGGGGCTCAAGCTAGAAAACTTGAGCCCCTAAGGGATCAGCCCGAGCCTAGAGTTATGTAACGAACATGACCAGCTTTTCTAGCTGACTCCAAACTCCAGCGCTAAAGTAAAAGTTGGTCTTGATTACACCAGTTATTGTGGGACTCGCACGTGGGACTCGCACAACCAACCCGGCCAACGGCCAGGGATATTCAGGGAATTTTTGACCGCATTGCCCCGGTTTACGATCAGCTGAACCAACGCCTTAGCTTGGGTTTGCATCGAGTCTGGAAGCATATGGCGGTGCGGTGGAGTGGGGCGGCCAAGGGCGATACCTGCCTAGATGTGTGCTGCGGTAGTGGGGACTTGGCTATCCTCCTGGCTCACCAGGTGGGAAGCACTGGGCAGGTCTATGGGGTGGACTTTTCGTCAGAGCAGTTAGCCGTAGCTGAGCGGCGAGTGGGCCGGATGGTCTTGCCGACGTCTATTCATTGGGTGCGAGGAAATGCTCTGCATCTGCCCTTCGATGATTGCAGCTTTGATGCCGTCACGATGGGTTATGGTCTGCGGAACCTATCTGATCTGGATCAGGGGCTAGTTGAATTGAGGCGGGTGTTGAAGCCGGGAGCCACTGCGGCGATTTTGGACTTTCATCGCCCCCAGAATACCTGGATAGAGCAATTTCAGCGGTGGTATTTGGAGGGGGTTGTAGTGCCAGCGGCGAGCGAACTGGGGTTGACAGAGGAATACACCTATATTGCTCCCAGCGTTGATCGTTTCCCCACCGGCCCAGAACAGGTGGCCCTAGCCCGTGCGGCGGGTTTTGCCGAGGCGGTGCACTACCCCATTGCCGGGGGGCTGATGGGGGTGCTGGTGGTGAGCCGTGGCCATGAACTGGTCTGAACTAGGGCTATGGTTGGCCCCCCCGGTGGTGGGGGGAGTGATTGGCTATTTCACCAACGACATAGCCATTAAGATGCTGTTTCGCCCCTACCGTCCCTGGTTTATTGGCAAACAGCGAATTCCCTTTACGCCAGGGTTAATACCCAGTAACCAGGAGCGTTTAGCCAAGCGGATTTCAGACACCATCATGGGGTCGTTGTTAACCCCTGAGGAACTGCAAAACCTGGCTCGTCGACTGCTACAAACCGAGCGCACCCAGGCTGCCATTAAGTGGCTTTTGCAGTTGGCTCTAGATCAACTGAGGAATCGGGCTCAAGTGCGTACCGCCCAGATTGCTGGCAGCATTTTGCAGGACCTGTTTGGTAAGTCTCTACCGCGCCTAATCCGGGTCTGGGCAAGGCGGGATGACTTTTTAGAGCCCCAGCTCAACCAGCTTTTTGACCAGGTTTTACTCGACTTCAGGTTTAGCCCCGAGCAGGCCGACCAAATAGCCACCTGGATGTTAGGTGGTGTGTTGCCGCCAGATAAGATTCGGCAGTTAGTGATTGATTTCTTGACCGATCGTAATATTCAGGTGATTGACACCATCTTTCGGGAGCGCACCAGCGGCACCTATTGGGTGGTGGCTAACCTGTTTGGTGTGCGCAATGCCTTGGCGCGGTTGCGAGCCTTTTGCCTAGATGAGCGAGAGGTGAGTAACGCTCGGATTACGGAATTAATCATGGCCCTACAGGTGAAGAAGCGCCTACGGGACTGGCTACAGCAGATATCGCTGCAAAACCTGCCGGTGGCTACGGTGCGCCAAATTCGTCGGAACCTGCGGGAGTCGGTGCAAGGCTACATTCAAACCCTGGGGCCTGAGTTTTTGCGGGGACTGGGTAACACGGTGAATTGGGAGATGCTGGCTACCCAACTGCTGAATCGCTTGCAGCATTCTGAGGTGATCAACCAATCCCTTGATCCGGTGAGTGAGGAGTTAGCCCTGATTCTAGAACGCTACTTAGAGCGTGATCTGGAGTCCCTGGTGGCTCAGATTATCCCCATTTTGAATATCGATCAGGTCATTATCGATCGCGTCCGGGGTACCTCCCCTAGGGAATTGGAACTGGCCATTCAGGGGATTGTGCGCAGTGAATTGCAGGCCATCGTCAATCTGGGTGGCATTTTAGGCTTCGGGATAGGCGCGTTACAGGCGATATTTTTCTACGTCCAGCGGGTGGGGTAAGCGATGAATTGTTTGCTAGCTGAGCTGAAGTCCATGCCCGCCGAGCTTTTCCCCGTGTTGGCTGGGTTTGCTCGGCGGCGGCTCTACCTGGTGTGGTCAGCCGCTACGCAACCTGAGTTCGGGTGACAATCGCACCATAAAGAACCCATCCCTATGGTGACGATGGGGCCACACCTTAAGCCAGCCTTCGGGGGCGGCGGTGAGACCAGGGGGTAGTTCCCCCTCGGGGGGGTGCACCTGCCAGGTGGAATGACGGTGCAAGAACGATCGCACAATCTCTTCATTCTCGGCGGGATGTAACGTGCAGGTGGCATAGACCAACACCCCACCGGCTTTAACGCAGCGGGCGGCTTCCTCTAATAGGGCCTGTTGCAGGGGGATCAGGGACTGGATGGTTTCAGGAGTTTGTCGCCAGCGGGCATCGGCGTGGCGATGGAGGGTGCCTAGGCCAGAACAGGGGGCATCCACCAGCACCCGGTCGCCCTGGCCATGGAACTGGGGCAGATGGGTACTGTCGCCCAGGTGAGTACGCACACTGGTGAGACGGAGGCGATCGCAGTTCTTCGCCACTTTTTTCAAGCGCGAAGGGGTGCGATCGCAGGCCCAGACGGTGCCGCTATCCCCCATCATTTCCGCCAGGTGGGTGGCCTTGCCCCCGGGGGCCGCGCAAACATCCACGACGGTCTCCCCCGGTTGAGGATTGAGTAATTGCCCGACCAACTGGGCGCTGGCATCTTGCACGCTCCACCACCCCTCTCCATAGCCAGGTAGCGCCGTCAAAGCGCCAGAATGCTGGCTTAACCGCAGGGCCCAGGGCAACCCCGGCAACCGTTGCGTGGCCATGCCCCCTGCCTCAAAGGCGGCCTGCACTTCTGCCACTGTCTTCTGCTGGCAGTTGACCCGCAGGTCAATCGAGGGCACCTGATTAAACCATTGACCCAACTGCTCAGCTTCATCGCAACCCAACTGCTCTATCCATAGCGCGATTAACCAGTCCGGATAGCTGTGACGAATGCCCAACGCTGCCGTGACCTCAGGGGGAAGAATGAGGGGATCCGGCTTGGCCTCTGCTAGGCGCTGGTATTGCCGAAGTAGGCCATTGACCACCTTGGTAAGCGGACCTAGACCCTGTTCCTTGGCCAGGTCCACACTCGTAGTCACGGCTGCCGCCGCCGGAATGGCGAGATAGCGCAACTGATACAGCCCTAACTGCAAGATCGCCCGTAGTACAGGGGGCTGCTTCTCCGCTGGTCGGGTGCCCAATTGGGTGATTAAGGCATCCAAGGTGCGCTGGCGCCTCACCGTGCCGTAGACGAGCTCCGTGGCCAGGGCTCGTTCCGGCTCAGGTAGGGGATGCTGGGCCAGGACGCGATGCAAGGCCACATCGGCGTAGGCTCCTCCCCGGATTTGGAGAATCGCGGTGAGGGCCAGTTGGCGGGCAGAGGGGGGCATAGGAGGAGTCGGGGGAGGGGACGTAGCGGGGTGGAGGAGTCGGGGAGTGGGAGCGTTTTGAACCTTGAATTTTGAAGTCATTCCATGTTCCTGGCCCCAGCAAAAAACTCGGTCGCCGACAGGGTACTGCCGACAATCCGAGCCTGTGATCCTCTAAAGGGGTTACTTTTTAGCGGTGGAGCGGCGTTTGGTGGAGTCTTGATCCCGTTTGCGGCGACGGCGATCTCGCCAGTCTGCAGCGGTCAGGTAAATGACCCCACCGGTCACCACCACCATCAGGACTAGAGCAACGATGGCCAGAATGCTAAAGGCTTGAGATTCGAGTGTCGCTTCCATAGCTACCAGGGGAGCCCTCTAAAACCCGTTGCGCCCCCAAACCACCATCGACAGGGAGAAGGTGAAGACCACCAGTAGGGAAACCCAGCCTAAGGTCAAGATATCCATAGTTCAATGATGAGTCGAATCTAAAACAACACAGTCCTACTTATCATACGGTAAAGACTAACGGCTAATGCCATGGGTGAGGTATCTGTGCAAACCGGACTCTCTTCAACCAACCAAGACCGATTGGAATCCCTTAAGGCCGGCGTCTTAACGGGACTCACCGCCGGTGGGGGGGCCACAGGGTTGCTTTTAGTTCACCGAGCTGCTGCCTTAGGGTGGTCAGCGGCCCTGGGCTCAACTATTGAGGGGTTAAGTGCAGCGACGTTTTGGGTGAGTACCGCGATTGCGGCCCTCTCGGGTGGTCTCTTTGGCATTACCTATCGCTACGCCGTGCGCCAAGACTCCAGCCCCCAAATTCGGTCCGGGGTGATTTTTGCCTTTACCCTGGTCCGGGGATTAGCCCTAGTGAATGTCGGTGCCGCCCTCAGCTTCAGGGGCTGGCCCTTTCTGATTGCCTGTACCGAGAGCCTGCTAATGTTTGCCCTCGCCGGTGCGCTCTTGGAGCTGGCGCTGCGGCGGCAGTGGGTGAAGCCAGTGCCGGGGGAGTTGGGCGAAGGAGCAGCCGGGGAAGGGTGAAGGATGTAGACGCGGGAGGGCGGCCCGCAGGGTAGAGGGATCGATGGACATCCAAAATCCACAGTCCCCTATCGCCCCTGCTTCCATCCAGCTCGCTTTCCAGATTTCCGCCCTGCGTTCGCGAACACAACTGGCTACAATGGAAAAAACTCAGACAAGAAAGTACCCTCTTCCCAATGATCCCTACCGTTATTGAGCAATCTGGGCGTGGTGAGCGCGCGTTTGATATCTACTCCCGCCTTTTACGCGAGCGAATTATTTTTTTGGGTCAGGAAGTGACCTCTGACTCCGCTAATCTCATTGTGGCCCAAATGCTGTTTCTAGAAGCAGAGGATCCGGAGAAGGACATTTACCTATACATCAACTCCCCCGGTGGCTCAGTGACGGCGGGCTTAGGCATTTACGATACGATGAACCACATTCGACCGCAGGTCTGCACCATTTGCGTGGGTCTGGCGGCCAGTATGGGAGCTTTCTTGCTCGCCGCTGGAGAAAAGGGCAAACGAATGAGCTTGCCCAACTCGCGGATTATGATTCACCAGCCCCTGGGTGGAGCCCAAGGTCAGGCCACGGACATTGAAATTCAGGCCAAGGAAATTCTCTACCTGAAGCAGCGGTTGAACGAGTCTCTGGCCCAAAATACCGGTAAACCCATCGAAAAGATCGCCGAGGATACCGAACGCGATTTCTTTATGAGCCCCCAGGAAGCGGTGGAATACGGCTTGATTGACCAAGTGATCGACCGCGCTTCAGTGGGGGGGCGGCCCATGGCGGTTAAGTAATCCCTAGGAGACTGCTTAGCGCGCTGGGCTGGGTTGGGTTTCGAGGAAGAGCAGAAACTCTAGCAGTTCCTCGTCGGTGAGATCGTGGCGCGATCGCTTGCCGTAGGTTTTTTCCAGAAATTCACGACCCTGGCTCACCCCCCACCCCAACCGCTGTAGCTCCACATCGGTCTGGGCAATGATGTCGGAAAGATCCACGGAGGCGGTGGTCATGTCATCCAACTCCGCCAGGTTGTAGGGGATTTCCGCCACCCCATTCTCCTCTTGAGGATGGGGGCCTGACTCAGCCTGGGGCCTGGTTTCCAGGGCTTGGGGCAAGGGGGCCGCTGCAAGCTCAGCTAGTTCGGCCTCCGTCGCGGCCAGCGGTGGTAGGCTGGCCGTCTCAACCTGAGGCGAATGGGCCGGGGAGAAGGAGTCCGCCAGCGGGGCTGGGTTGGCGGGGGTAGAGGACGGCCCGCTGGAGAGGCCCAGTCTTTCCATTGCCCGCTGAGTGGCCAGATCCTCGGCGGCTTCCAGGCTATCCTGGGCGGCTAAGCCAGTGCTTAGGGGGGTGCCTTCCACAGTGATGATGACCCGCACCAGGTAACGCCCATCGTGGATGGTCAGCAGTTCTGACACTAAACTGCCCTTAGGGTAGTGTTGTCGAAAGCCATCTAACAGCGAACTAAGCACGCGGGCAACGACTCCTGGGCCTGTAGGGTAACCGTACTATTCTAGAAAAACCGGGCAGGTTAGACTAAAGCCTGGGGCCATAATCCACACCCCTCCACCACACCATCGCGACCTCGGGTGGCCGAACTCAATTCATGCTAGACCAACTGCTCAATATCTCGAATAACTTTGGGGTGGATACCCTACTGCTGCTGCCGGTGCTGATTGCCCTGGAAGCGGTGCTATCCGCCGATAATGCCATTGCTTTGGCCGCCATCGCCCAGGGGCTTGAGGGTGAGGCCTTGCAGCGGCGAGCCCTCAACTTTGGCCTGGTCATTGCGTTCGTTTTGCGGGTGGCGTTGATTCT
>DVEE01000511.1 GCA_015295885.1 Leptolyngbyaceae cyanobacterium M65_K2018_010 | reverse complement strand
AAGTCCGCTTAAACAGCCACAGTTAGGCTTGAAAAGTCTCCCACCAATGGAAGGCGGTGTTCCAGTTCCTCAGTACTCAGATGTGAGACTAGAGTCAGACGACGCCCCATAACCCATGTTCCTTGCCGCTCAATCCCTACATCCTAAGGCTAATTAGCCGGACTTGATATTAGGCCATACAGAACCCCTCAGCGCCAAAACACCTGATCCGGCCTCAGAATCACCCGCTTTGTAGACAGTCGCCGCCTCAAGGTCTACCATCACTGCTGGATTCGACCTCCAAGGTTGAGCTAGGTTGTCTCCGTTCCGGTGCTGCCCTAGGTTATTCGGTGTCGTCGTGGGCATAGCGGTGGTAGAGAAAGTCTAGGGCCTCGTTGCGCAGCTCGTAGAAGCGGGGATCTTCCATCATGCGGCTGCGGTCTCTGGGGCGAGCAAAGGGCACGGTCATCACTTCACCAATTTGGGCAGCGGGACCGTTGGTCATCATTACGATGCGATCGCTCAAAAATAGAGCTTCATCAATGTCGTGGGTAATCATCAGCACCGTAATCTGGTGGTCTCGCCAAATGGTCAGCAATTCCTCCTGGAGTTCTTCGCGGGTGATCGGATCCAGGGCCCCGAAGGGTTCGTCTAAAATCAGCACCTTGGGGCGCAGGGCCAGGGCACGGGCAATGCAGACCCGCTGCTTCATGCCGCCCGAGAGGGCGCTGGGCTTTTTGTGGGCGGCCTCGGCCAAACCCACCAGGCTGAGGTGTTCCATTACCATGCGCTGCTTCACCGCCTTCGATTTATGGGGAAAGACCGAGTCAACCCCAAGATAAATATTTTCGTAGGCGGTCAGCCAGGGCAGCAGGGAATAGTTTTGAAACACCACCATGCGATCTGGCCCTGGCTCGCGGATGGGCTGGGTTTGCAGGCGGACCTCTCCACTGGTGGGCTGGCGAAAGCCCGCCACCATATCCAACAGGGTCGATTTGCCGCAGCCGGAGTGGCCAATGACAGAGACAAATTCGCTTTCCTGGACAGTTAGGTTAATCCCTTCCAACACCACGTAAGGCCCCGTGGGGGTGGGGTAGACCTTAGACAGGTTATCGAAGACCAGGAAGGGTTCCTGGGTGGGGTGGGCGGTAGGGGAATGGAGAGGGGAATTGAGCACGTGCATGGTCAGGGGAATAGGGGGATGAGTAAAGGGTGGAGGGGGGAAATCCTCACCTAAGGGGGATGACGGCTTAGGCTTTTAGGGCATCCAAGGGGATTTCCTCAATCCGGAGGTCGCGCTTAATGGCTAGCCGTTCCAGGTAGTCGAGGGGATGGTCGGGGTTAAAGGGGATGCCGTCGAAGAGTTGGATCGGATGCCGATCGCGGCCAATATCTAACAGCCCGAGTTCCCGAGCCGCCTGGCCGAAAATATCTGTCCGTTTGATCCGTTCGGCGACCTCCAGCCAGTTGCGGGGGAAGGGAGTGATGCCCCAGCGGGCCATCTGGGTCATAATCCAGACCGCCTCGGTGACATCGGGGCAGTTGGCCTTGTCGGTAAAGAACTGGTTGTAGTGGAGGATGGACTCAGGCTTGCGGCCATCGCCCCGGTCGTAGGGGCCCAAAAAGCCTTGCCGCAGGTAGCCGGGGTCAGCCCCGACGTACTCCGGACGGGCTAGCAGGTCAATTATTTCCTCCCGGTTGCGCGGGTCATCACAATATTCGCAGGCTTCCAACAGGGCTTTGACCAAGGCAAGGTGGGTTTTAGGATATTGGTTGGCCCAGGCTTCGGTGACGCCCAGCACCTTTTCGATATGGCCGGGCCAAATATCGTGGTCAATCGCCATGACCACCCCTACCCCTTCCTGCACCGCGCGAACATTCCAGGGTTCACCGACACAGTAACCGTCAATGGTACCCGCCTTCAGGTTAGAGACCATTTGGGCGGGGGGAATCACGGTCACGCTGACATCCCGATCGGGGTCGATACCACCACTGGCCAGCCAGTAGCGCAGCAGCAGATTATGCATAGAGGTAGGGTGGACAGCCGCCAGGGTATGCACCTGGTCAGGACGGCGATCGATGGCGGCCTTCAAGTCCGCCAGGGAACGGACTCCCTGGTCGTAGAGCCGCCTGCTAACGGTAATGGCGTTGCCGTTACGGCTGAGGGTGAGGGCTGTCACCATGGGCACTGGCCTTTGGTTGCCATAACCCAGGGTGAGACCCAAGGGCATACCCGCTACCATCATGGCCGCATCGAGGCGGCCGCTGGTAACCCCATCGGCGATCGCATTCCAACTGGGTTCTCGATTGAGAGTGACCTGGCTGAGGCCGTTGGCCTCAAACAAGCCCTTTTCCTTCGCGACGACCAGGGGCGCACAGTCGGTCAAAGGAATTAAGCCCAGTTCTAGATTCACCTTCTCCAGGCCGTTGGCGGCCACCGCCACCACCGGTTTGGCTTTGTGCTGCTTGGCCCGCTTTTGCTGGTTCAGGAAGTAGACAATCTCATTACGGAGGCTGTAATAATTGGGGTGCTTAACCACCTCCATGCGTTCCCGAGGTCGGGGGAAGGGCACCTCCACAATCTGGCCAACGTGAGCTTCAGGGCCGTTGGTCATGAGCACAATCCGATCGGAGAGCAGCAGGGCTTCATCCACATCGTGGGTGACCATCACGCAGGTGACTTCATGCTCCTGACAAATCTGCATGAGTTGCTCCTGTAACCCGCCGCGAGTCAGCGCATCGAGAGCCCCAAAGGGTTCATCCAGCAGGAGTAACTTAGGCCGAATCGCCAGAGCCCGGGCGATCGCCACCCGCTGTTTCATGCCGCCGGAGATCTGGCCCGGTCGCTTATCTGCAGCTTTCTGTAAACCCACCAACTCAATGTGGTGATCCACCAAGCGCCGCCGCACCGGTTTGGGGTGCTTCTGCAGAACTTGGTCCACCGCCAGCTCAATGTTCTGGCGCACCGTTAACCAGGGCAACAGCGAATAATTTTGGAAGACCACCATGCGATCGGGGCCCGGTTCTGTAACCTGGCGGCCTTCCAGGACGATTCCCCCAGCGCTGGGTTGATCGAGGCCGGAGAGAATGTTCAGCAAGGTGGATTTACCGCAGCCCGAGTGGCCCACCAGGGAAACAAACTCGCCCTTGTGGATATGCAGGTCGATATTCTTGAGGGCAATGTATTCGCCGCCATCGGGGAGTTTAAAGACGCGATCGATGTGGTCAACTTCAACAAAAACAGCCATGGTACGCAGGGAGTAAGGGATCTAGGCGAGTCATTCCCCTCAAAGGAGGGGCCAATCTAGGTGACAAGGGCTTATTTTTTCTGTTCCTCTGGCAATACCAGGCTGCCGATAAATACAATCAGCCGGTCTAGTAACAGTCCCACTACACCGACATAGACGATGGCAATGATAATGTCGCTAATCCGAGAGCTATTCCAGGCATCCCAAATAAAGAAGCCAATGCCAACCCCGCCAATCAACATTTCTGCCGCCACGATGGCCAGCCAAGATAGACCAATGCCAATTCTCAGGCCGGTAAAAATGTAGGGAACCGTAGCCGGAAATAACACCTTCAGGAAGTACACCGGCTTAGAGAGCCGCAATACCCGAGCCACGTTGTTGTAGTCCTGGGGAATTTGGCGCACACCCTCGGTGGTGTTAATGATGATCGGCCAAATTGCCGTAATAAAAATCACAAAAATGGCGGAAGGATTGGCCTGCTGAAAAGCCGCCAGGGAAATCGGCAACCAGGCCAGGGGCGGCACCGTTCGTAGAACTTGAAAGAGGGGATCAAGGGCACTGTACATCAAGGAGCTAGTGCCGACTAAAATCCCCAAGGCCACCCCCACGATCGCCGCCAGGGAAAACCCTAAAGCGACCCGTTGCAGACTGGTGAGCACCTGCCAGAATAGCCCCTTATCGGTGCCGCCGTAGTTGAAAAAGGGATTGACAATCAGTTCCCAGGTATCGGTCACGGTGCGGATGGGCGTTGGCAGGTTGGCATTGGGGCCCATGGTCAGCACTTGCCAAACGGCCAGGAAAATCAAAATGGCCACAGCCGGGGGAATGAGACCTTTCAGCCAGTTGATCGCCTGTTGACTGAAACGGGCCAGGGTGAAGCGCGATCGCGCCGGACGAATATCGAGGGGTGCCGTCATGGGTGTTCTCCAGTAGCGAAGTTGCGGGGTCGCCAGACGTCAAAGAAAGGTAGTCAATCAGAAATCCCTTTATCCGGCTTCCCTCTCCCCCGGGGGGAGGGGGTGGGGGTGGGGGGACCAGATACCGGCAGCGCTCGGCGAGCGCCGTCTCTCCGCCCAGCATCTCGTACCAGATCCGGCCGAGGGTGTTGTCAACCAGGAACTCGACCACGTAGCGCGGGGTGAAGAACTGATTGCGGAAGGCCAGTTCATAGGAGTTTCGCGGCGTGGCGCTCTCCTTGCGGGCCTGGTCACGCAGCTCTTTCGGTGTGAAGTACTGGTAGACCCAGCCGATCGCCTCGTCCTCAGCCCAGACGGGAGCCAGCGCCGGGTCGTTAATCAGGGCGAGCACCTGGTCGAGCACGGCTTGTTTGGGAAACAGCCGGTTCGCCGGGTCATCGGCGGCGAAGAGCGCGCCGAGCTCGCTGCTGAGTTGCGCGCCCTGCCAGACGAGGAAGTTCTGGTAGGCGATATCCTGCCGGCCGCCGGTCCAGTGCGCCTCGTCCTCAGGATGTTCGGCAAGGTAGAACTTAAAGCCGTTTGAGTTGATGCCGCGGCCGACTGTCTCGCGCAGCAACCGGCGGGCGGGATGCTCCATCAGCTTGAAGGCGCAGAGCCGGTTCAGGTGCGTGAAGGCCACTGCGCGCACGAGCTGCTCCACCGCCTCGCGAGCGACGCCTCCGCCGGGGCGAGACCGCTCGCCGGGCGTCAATGCGTCGAGATGGCGCAGGTAATCGACGATCTCGGCTCGGAAGCGGTGCCCGGCGGGATCGAGATTGGCCAGACGCGCGGCATCCTCGATCGCACCAGTGCGGTCGATGCCGAACTCACCGGCGAGCCGATCGGCGATCGCTTCCTCCAGCAGGCGGCGGGCCTGGGTGACGGCGAGACGAAGCGAGTTGCGAAGGGTTTTATCCATACATGCGCCCTGGCTACAACTCCCTGGCCTGCAGTTGCGCCATTCGCTCGACCACAAGCTCGTCCAGCGCCAGACAGACGTGTTTAATTGTATCGACCGACTGCTGTGCCCACGAGTAACTCACGTCCTGAACTTCGCCGCCCGGGTCGGTCTGCGGCCGATCAGCGCGGTGAACAATGTCATTGCGCCGGGTCGTTGTTTCGTCGATGATTTTCATCAACTCTTTGCGATCGCGCTGGAGCTTTGCCGCGATCTGATCCCATGGCTTCTCTATCGAAAGCAAGGCCCCGACGGCGAAGATGCCCTTCTTCGAGCTCAAGTACTTGAACTTCGTGAGGCCGAGGATCTTGTTCGCGATGTAGAAGGGCGCCTCCGGATCGTTCAGAAGCCGAAGTCTTTCAGCCAGGTCGAATTTCAGTTCGGCAAAAAAACTCCTGAAGTTCAGTATCCTGGGGAAAGAAGTCACGACCACGGGCGCTGATTACCGTAGGTAGATTCGTGCGGAGGAGGGCCGGCAGATACGCATCAAGACCTGTGCAAGCGGCAACAATAGCCTGACGCAAGAGGTTCTTCAGTGCCGCTCGCTTGAGCGCGCTGGGCGGAATCTGGGCGCGTTCACGTACGAGGCCGATGAAGATCTCGTTGTAGATCAGCATCACTTCCTCGTCGTGGCCCAGATCACGCGCTATGTCGCGCATCGCCGCCCGTAGACCGCGTACAAGATCGCCATCGGTCTGGAGAGTCTCGCACTCAAGCAGCCGGTAGACGCGGAGCAGCAACTCGGCCGGGCGCATGTTATCTTCAAAGGCCTGTCGTGGGCTGAGGGCAAGTGTTTCCATAGCTACTCCAGCACCACTACCGCGCCCTCGGCGACGAGTTTATTCAGGGCTTCACTGAGTGCGGCCAGCGCCGCCTCGATGGCCGCGGGGCTATCCAGCGGCCGGGTGAAGAAGTCGGCCACGCGCAGGCGCTCGATGCGCTGGGCGGGCAGGGCGAGCTCCTGTAGCCGGCTGATCGCCTGGCGCAGCAACGTCTCAGCCGCGGTGGTGTCTGACTCAATCTGGCTGATCGTCGCACCGCAGCGCACGCAGCGTTCAGCGCCATTGGGCAGGAGATCCAGTTGCGTGTCTGTCTCCGGATCCAGGCACCGGCGGACCTCGAACGGTCGTAGGAGGTCAGGGCGGGTCTTCTCGTCGATCGCCATCCATTCCTCGCGGCCGGTCAGGCTCGTGATCGCGCCGGCATAGGCCCGCGCGCGCTCGGCGTGGCGCTCCAGGTAGATGGCGCGGTAGGTCTGCAAGAGGAGATTCGTCAGCTCACCAATCCGATCGAGGTGGAGATAGAACTCGTCGGAAGTCAGGAGCGCCTCCAGTTCTGCGGCGGCGTCGGTGAGCTCACGCAGCTGCTCCGGCTCGACGATCCGCCCCGGTAGCTCCGGCCAGCGCGTG
>DVEE01000530.1 GCA_015295885.1 Leptolyngbyaceae cyanobacterium M65_K2018_010 | reverse complement strand
CTTGCGCCGTGCTCAACGCCATCGGCAAACAATCCGCCGACATCGCCATGGGCGTAGACGAAGCCGACAACAAGGACCTGGGGGCTGGCGACCAGGGGCTGATGTTTGGTTACGCTACCAACGAAACTGACACCCTCATGCCTGCCCCTATCTACTATGCCCACCGGCTGGTCGAGCGGCAAGCCTACCTGCGCAAGCACAAGATTCTGCCTTGGTTGCGGCCCGACGCTAAGAGCCAGGTCACCCTGCGCTACGAAAACCACAAGCCTGTGGCCATAGATGCAGTCGTACTCTCGACCCAGCACGACCCAGAAATTAATCAGGCCGACATCCGTGAAGCGGTGATGGAAGAGGTGATTAAGCCAGTACTGCCGAACCACTGGTTCCACGCCGAAACCCGCTACCACATCAACCCCACCGGCCAGTTTGTGATTGGTGGTCCGGTCGGTGACTGCGGCCTCACTGGGCGCAAAATCATCGTCGATACCTACGGGGGTATGGCTCGCCATGGGGGGGGTGCTTTCTCGGGCAAAGACCCTACCAAGGTCGATCGCTCCGCCGCCTACGCCGGTCGTTATGTGGCCAAAAACATCGTCGCCGCGGGTCTGGCCGATCGCTGCGAAATCCAGGTATCCTACGCCATCGGCGTAGCCGAACCAACGTCGATTTCCATCAATACCTTTGGCACCGGCAAAATTGCCGATACCAAAATTGCCAACCTGGTGCGGGAGCATTTCGACCTGCGTCCCCAGGGCCTGATTGATATGCTTAACCTGCGCCGTCCCATCTATCGACAAACCGCGGCCTACGGTCACTTTGGCCGTGAGCTAGCCGATTTCACCTGGGAAAAAACCGACAAGGCCGAGGCCCTCAAGGCCGCCCTGTAAGCCGGTGGTGGGGTTTTGGGATCACCTGTCTCCTGACATTACCCCACTTCCTCCCTTGAATCTTTGACCCTTTACGCCTTTACTAAAATTAATTATGACCACAACTCTCTTAACCCAAGACTACAAGGTTGCCGATATTTCCCTGGCCGACTGGGGCCGTAAGGAAATTGCCATTGCCGAGAGCGAAATGCCGGCGTTGATGGCGATTCGCGCCCAGTACCGGGACAGCAAACCTCTGCAAGGGGCCAAGATTCTGGGCTGCATCCACATGACCATTCAAACCGCCGTGTTGATCGAAACCCTGCGGGAACTAGGAGCCGAGGTACGTTGGTCATCCTGTAACATCTTCTCTACCCAGGACCACGCCGCCGCCGCCATTGCCGCCGCTGGCATTCCGGTCTTTGCCTGGAAGGGGGAAACCGAAGAAGAATACTGGTGGTGCATTGAGCAAACCTGCCGCACCCCCGATGGTCGCCTCTGGGACGCCAATATGATTTTGGATGACGGTGGCGACCTGACCGGCCACATCCACGAGAAATATCCCGAAATGCTCAGCCGCATCCACGGCGTGACTGAAGAAACCACCACCGGTGTTCACCGGCTGATGGAAATGCTAGAGCAGGGCGAACTGAAGATCCCTGCCATTAATGTCAACGATTCCATCACGAAAGCCAAGAACGACAACAAGTACGGCTGCCGCCATAGCCTCAACGATGCGATCAAGCGGGCGGTGGATCACCTGCTGGCCGGGAAAAAGGCCCTAGTCATCGGCTATGGGGATGTGGGCAAGGGATCTGCCGCTTCCCTCCGCCAAGAAGGCATGATTGTTAAGGTCGCTGAGGTCGATCCCATCTGCGCCATGCAGGCCTGCATGGATGGCTTTGAGGTGGTTTCCCCCTACCGCGAAGGCCGCAACGACGGCACTATTGCCAGCCTGAACCTGGACCTGTTGGCCAACACCGACCTACTGGTCACGGCCACGGGTAATGTCAACGTCTGTGATGCTGGCATGCTGGCCCACCTGAAGCGGGGTGCCGTAGTGTGCAACATCGGCCACTTCGATAATGAAATCGACACTGCCTTCATGCGCCGTGAATGGCGCTGGGAAGAAGTGAAGCCCCAGGTACACCAGGTCTATCGCAGTGACGATCCCCACGATTATTTGATTCTGCTCTCGGAAGGGCGTCTGGTGAATTTGGGCAATGCCACCGGTCACCCCTCCCGGATTATGGATGGATCCTTTGCCAACCAAGTGCTGGCGCAGATGTTCCTCTATGAGCGTAAGTTCGCTGACCTGCCAGAGGCTGCAAAGGCTGAGGCAATCTCAGTGCAAGTGCTGCCCAAGCACCTGGATGAAGAAGTGGCCCGCTATATGGTGGCTGGCTTTGGCGGGGTCATTACCCAACTCACCCCAGAGCAAGCTAAGTACATCAACGTGTCGGTACAGGGTCCCTTTAAGCCCGACAGCTACAAGTACTAGGTTTAAAGCAACCGGGTTTCTAAGCTTCATGGCTGGAACATACCCAGTTCATGGAGAAACCCGGTTGCTGACCAGATCCATCCTGGACCGCGGAGAACGGCCAAAAGGTCTTCAGTGTGACATCTGCCTATTGAGAGGGTGGCTAGTGGCCAGGCTGGAGAGTGCTTAGCTGATCCACTGATGGCTTCTCACAGCTACTCAAATCACGATCAAGACCGCCTCGACCTTGAAATTCTCTGCAGGCCTGAGCTTCATTTTGAGTTTTGAGCTTTGAATTCTCCCACTATTCCTAACTTCCTATGTCTATTGAAGATTTACCCATTAGTTTCGAGCTCTTTCCCCCTAAGACCGCTGAGGGCATCCCGCCTCTGAAGGAACAGCACGGATTGCTGGCCCCCTGTCGGCCTCGATTCTTCTCCATCACCTATGGGGCGGGGGGCTCCACCCGCGATCGCACCCAACAGTTGGTACTCGAACTCAACCGGGCCCAGGGCATTCCTACGGTGCCACACCTCTCCTGCGTAGCAGAAACGACAGAGTCGTTGACCACCCTGCTAGATACCTACAAAGCTGCAGGCATCCAACGCCTTGTAGCTCTGCGGGGGGATTTACCAAAGGACGAAAACCACATTGCCCATCAGTTCCATTACGCCAATGAGCTGGTGACTTTTATTAAAGACCACTACGGTCATACCTTTGAACTGATTGTGGCCGCCTACCCGGAGGTGCATCCGGAAGCGCCCAACGCCCACCAGGATCTATCGAACTTTAAGCGCAAAGTCGAGGCCGGTGCCTCGGCGGCGATTACCCAATACTTTTACAATCCTGACGCCTACGAAGACTTTATCCACCGCTGCCAGCGTCAGGGTATCACTATCCCCATCTATCCCGGCATTATGCCAATTACCAATCATGATCGCCTGGTGCGGTTTAGCCAGCGCTGTGGAGCGGAAGTCCCCCGCTGGATTGAGCAGCGCCTGCTGGATTACCAGGACGACCCGGCTAGCTTGCAGGCCTTTGGCACCGAGGTGGTAGCCCAGCTCTGCGAAAAGCTCATGGCAATCGGAGTGCCAGGATTCCATTTTTATGTGCTGAACCAGGCCAAACCGACTCTAGACCTGCTACAGGCCCTAGGGATGAACATCACAGCCCCTGAGTTAACCGCCGCCTAAGATTCCCTAGGAACTGGCGGCCGCCTTGTAGGCGGCCCATCCGCCGTACTCGGAAATATCGGGCCAGCCATGGACGTCAATTAAGTCCTTCGGGTACAGGAAGGCGATCGCGGTGCCCCCATCCGCCAGTTGCACCTCATGGGGGTACATGTGGGGCGGTTCATTGTCCTTCAAGTAGGCATACTGTTCGGGAGTCATGGCGTAGAGTTCACCGGGAATGGAAATCCCACCGGTGCCAATCTCGTAAATGCCCGGGTGCCAGCCCTCTTTCACCGCATGCAACCGATAGATCGGGGCAGTTTTGGCTTCGCCTAAAAATTCTGCGTCTTGTAAGTTCTGGTTATCGGGCTGGCCTCGCAGGGCCGATCCACAGATAAAAACCGTGATGGTTTCCGTTGAATGAGTCATAACCGCCTTCTTTTTGCTAAACAGACCTAGCCCCTGAAAGCCTTTGGAGACCCCTGGACGCCTCCCACACCTGAACCGGGCTTAAATAGACCATTTACCAGCCTACCATCCTGGCTAGGGACTACATTCCTGATTCCTGATAAGGTGAAAGGTTAGGTGTTCAAGATGTAACCATGGTTTCCACGGTAGATGCCCCACTCCCGGTGGTTTTTCCGCTTCCCGCAGTGGTGGATCAGGCGGCTATCAAAATGGCCTTGCTGCTGGCCGCCGTTGACCCTAACCTGGGCGGAGTGGTAATTGCCGGGCGGCGAGGTACGGCCAAATCGGTCATGGCCCGGGCGCTGCATCAGTTGTTGCCGCCCATTGAGGTAATTGACGGCTCCTGCTGTAACGCCGACCCGACCGATCCCCACCAGTGGGACGATGCTACCCGCTTGCGCTTTGGCGATGGGCCGGTCGACCCGACCGAGTTACCAACTCGGGTAATTCCCGCTCCCTTTGTGCAGGTGCCCTTGGGGGTGACGGAAGATCGGCTGTTAGGGTCAGTGGATGTGGCCCGTTCCATTCAGGCAGGGGAGAGCGTCTTTCAACCGGGTTTGCTGGCGGAGGCCAACCGCGGGGTGCTCTACGTGGATGAAATTAACCTTCTGGATGACCAGATTGCCAATCTACTGCTAACCGCCCTGACTGACCGCCGCAACCAGATTGAGCGAGAAGGGATGAGCTTTCAGCATCCCTGTACCCCCTTGCTGATTGCCACCTACAACCCCGAAGAAGGGCCCCTGCGTGAGCATCTACTCGATCGCATCGCCATTGCCCTCTCCGCCGATGTCCCCCTCAGCCTAGAAGACCGGTTGGCGGTGGTAGAACAGTCGAGCCGCTTTGCCGCCGACCCCCAGGGCTTCCTGGCCGACTATGCCGAAGAACTGGAGGATCTCAAAACCCAGATTATTCTGGCTCGAGAATGGCTGAAGGAAGTGACTATCAGCCACGAGCAAATTCAATACCTGGTCACCGAAGCATTGCGCGGCGGGCTTCAGGGGCATCGGGCGGAACTCTTTGCGGTTCGACTAGCTAAGGCCCACGCCGCCCTGGAGGGACGAGCAGCGGTCAATGCCGATGACCTGCGGATAGCGGTGGAATTAGTGATTGTGCCGCGATCACAACTGCCCCAGGACTTACCTGAACAACCACCGCCGCCGCCGCCCCCGCCGCCGGCGGATCAGGACACCGACCAACCCCAAGACCACCAGGACCGAGACGAGGCGGAGGACGACTCCCAGGAAGACCAGGAGGAGAGTCCGCCCAGCATTCCGGAGGAGTTTATCTTCGATCCAGAGGGGGTGATCCTGGACCCGGCCATGCTGGTGTTTGCCCAAACCATGAGTCGCCAGGGCAAGTCGGGTCGCCAAAGCCTGGTATTTTCTGAGGAGCGGGGCCGCTACATCAAGCCCTTTATGCCCCAGGGCCCGGTGCGCCGCATTGCGGTCGATGCCACCCTGCGAGCTGCAGCCCCCTACCAAAAGGCCCGGCGGCAGCGGGACCCGGCCCGGCGGGTGATTGTGGAAAAGGGGGATATTCGGGCCAAGCGGTTGGCTCGCAAGGCCGGTTCCTTAATCATTTTTGTGGTCGATGCCTCGGGATCTATGGCCCTGAACCGGATGCAGTCCGCCAAGGGGGCGGTGCTGGAGTTGCTCACCGAAGCCTACCAAAACCGAGACCAGGTGGCGCTGATTCCCTTTCGGGGAGAGCAGGCCGAGGTATTGCTGCCGCCTACCCGCTCCATTGCCATGGCCCGCCGCCGCCTAGAGCGGATGCCCTGTGGCGGAGGCTCACCCCTGGCCCACGGGCTGACCCAGGCAGTGCGGGTGGGCAGCAATGCCCAACAGTCGGGGGATATTGGCAATGTCGTGATTGTGGCGATTACCGACGGGCGGGGCAATATCCCCCTGGCCCGTTCCCTTGGCGAACCCCTGGACCCCGATGAAAAGCCCGATATCAAGCAAGAACTGCTGGATATTGCCGCCCGCATTCGCACCATTGGCCATCAACTGCTAATTATTGACACCGAACGTAAGTTTGTCTCCACCGGCTTTGGCAAGGAACTGGCCCGGGCGGCGGGGGGCCGCTACTACCAGTTGCCCAAGGCTACCGATCAGGCGATCGCGGCCATGGCCCGAGGGGCGATCACCGATATGAAAACCTAGGGTCTATGAAATGGATGCCCCATCGGTACGTCTGCCCTATCCCATGGTGCCAAAAAGCTCTAGAACACGCCCTAGAACCGGTTTAGTTCTGTAACCTAACCTCAGTTCGGAATAAGGAAAAGAGGGGCTTTGTAAGCTGATATCACCTAAACAATTCAGCAGGCCCCCCGATGGACAGTCTAGAAGATTGGTCAACTACAACCGCTTCGTGGAGTGGAGGCCCTCAGCGCTGCGGCCCTGGTGCGTGTACCTGAAGCACTGTGCCAAACCCAGACGCAACATGAAAAACCACCTGATGCGGCTCACTGACCAGTGACTGGCTCGCAAGCGTGCCCTTGTCGAAACGATCCTTGACCATCTCAAGAACATCTCCCAGATTGAGCATTTCAGGCATCCCAGCCCCGCCAACTTC
>DVEE01000171.1 GCA_015295885.1 Leptolyngbyaceae cyanobacterium M65_K2018_010 | reverse complement strand
CAATCCCCAGCAACTTAGGCACTACCGCTACAATGCCACCGCCGACGCCGCTCTTAGCCGGTAGACCGACCCGATAGGCCCATTCCCCCGAGTAGTCGTACATGCCACAGGTGTACATAACGCTCAAAAGGTCTTTGATGTACTCGGAATCGATGGCCTGTTCGCCGGTGATCGGGTTACGTCCATTGTTGGCCAGGGTGGCCGCCATCACCCCCAGGTCGTGGCAGTTGACCATCACGGAACATTGCTTGAAGTAAAGGTCCAGCATTTCATCCAGGTTTTCATCCACCATGCCAAAGTTCAGCATCAGGTGGGCGATCGCGCGGTTGCGGTGGCCGGTGGTGCGCTCCGAGGTATAGACCGACATATCCACATGCAAACTGCGTCCGGCATAGCGACGGAACATCTCCATCACCCGGTTGAGCTTGTCGGTGGGGTTGGCCCCTCTCACCAGCCCGGCGGTGGCGATCGCCCCCGCATTAACCATGGGGTTGTAGGGTCGGCCCGACTGCTCATCGAGAATGATGGCATTGAAGGAATCACCGGTAGGTTCAACCCCCACCCGCGATAGCACAAAATCACGCCCGCAATCCTCCAGGGTAAGGCCGTGGATAAAGGGCTTAGAGGCGGATTGGATGGTAAAGGTCTGATCCAGGTCGCCGACCTCAAACACCTGGCCATCGACGGTCACAATGGAAATGGCAAACAGGTCTGGATCAACCTTGGCCAACTCGGGAATGTAGTCCGCCACGGCCCCATCGGTCACCGGTTTGTATTTAGCATAGAGTTCATTCAGGAACTGCTGCAGGGGCGACGCCACCGCCTTAAACGGCTGGATTAATGAATCCAACTGGTTATCCAGGGTCTTTTGATATTGGTCGCTGTCGTTCACCGGTCTACCTACCTTCAACGGGGAATTGGGTTGCGCCAGGGGCGGGGTAAGGGTTAGCGCGCTTAAGTACCATGGCACCTAATTGGGGACTGCCCTGAGGCATTAAGCCAGAACATGCTGGGCCACCCCTTGCAGTTCCTTGGTGTAAGGATGATGGGGGTAGGTGAGGGTAAACAGCTCCTTACTCCCCAACTCGATCATTTCTTCTGAAACGGGGAACACCCCAATCACCGGCACTTGAAATTTTTGGGAGACCTGGTCGCGCACCGCTTCAGGGTCGTACTTGGAGAGCACCTTATTGACCACCAGCCTGGTCTTGGGGGTGTCTAAACGGTTGGCCACCTGCAAGGTCACCGCGGTGCCCTGAAAGTCTTGCCGGTCGGGCCGCAGAATGATAATCAGAGAGTCAGAGATGGCGATGGAGAGTAGGGTTTCCTTATTCAGGCCAGGGTGAGTATCAATCAGCAGGTAATCCAGTTGCAGTTCTTCGCAGAGTTTGCGCAGGCCCTCGTTAAGCAGCATGACGCTGTAGCCTTCGTTGAGAATACGGGCAATTTCTCCGGCCTTGATGCTGCAGGGAATTAGATGAATCACTCCGCCCTGGGCGGCTATGGCTGGGGGAGTCACATTGTAGGCCGCTTCCCCAATGGTGCAGCGATCCCACAGGTAGTCGTTAAGGGTGAGGTTCATGCTGT
>DVEE01000263.1 GCA_015295885.1 Leptolyngbyaceae cyanobacterium M65_K2018_010 | reverse complement strand
CCTCCAGGGGGGCGGTGGGGGCCGGCACGGTGACAATGTCCTCGGGCACCGGGGTGGGGGCCTGGGCCACCTGCCCATCACTGCGAACGGAGATGACCACCTGATTGCTGGAGGAAGCCACATTGGCCGTGGGAGTTTGCCCCGCGCCGCTAATGGTTACGCGCACACTGTTGGCATCTAGGGGCACTACAGAAATGGCCGCGATGCCGGGGGCCGGGTTGGCTTGCTGAAAACTATTGCCGTTGGGCAGGTTAAGCTGGGCGCGGGTGAGGTCGGCCCGCAGGGTGTTGCCCTGGCTAACGGTGAAAACGTCGGTGTTGCCATCACCTTGGGTATCAAAAACCAACTCTAGGCCATTGGGGGCTGAGTTTACCCGGATGGCCGTGATACTCGTGTTGGCGGCCAGGCCAGGCTGAGCGGCAACGGCGATTAGGGCACTACTCAGCAGTAGGGGGGGAAGTTTTGTCAGATGGTTCACGGTTCACTCCTCATTCACAGATGCGGTATTCACGGGTGTGGTTAGGCGGGGTCGATGGTAATGAAGTCGATGGATATGGAACTGGGGGATAGTCCTGGGGTGAGGACAAGTAGGGACCCAGCAGGGTTAACCTCCCTCTGCGGGTGCTTCCCCTTCAGCCGGTGGGGCACCTTCAGCCGGGGCTTCACCCTCCGCTGGCGGGGGCGGTGGGGGCGACGGGGGTACAGCCGGGTCGATCGAGGGAACCAGCACCTCCAGGGTGAACCTGGTGTCCAACAGCCGGGTGATACCAGCCAGTTGCTCCTCCGTGACCCCGGGCGGGGGGGAAGCAATCTCTTGCTGAAAATCTCGAATGATAATCAGGGGCTCCAAACGCTCAATGTTCCGCAAAATACTGAGGGTTTGCGGAAACAGGGCCTGCATAGCCACTTCTACGGTTTGCTTGTCCAGTTTGTCGGCCAGTTCCGGCGGCCCTTCCGAAAAGGGAACTGGGGCCGAGGGGGTAAACTGACTCAGCTCTGAGGTGTAGAGCAGCCGTTGGGTAATCAGGTCGCCCGCTAGCTGGGTGCGAATCTTTTGAATTTGCGCCGGGTTTAACCCCAGGGCGGCCAGTTGGCCCCGATCCAGACGATCAAAATCAGCCCGCAGCACATCGGCCACGGCGGCATTGCTGTTTTGAATTTGCTGGTTAATATCCAGCAGCAAGGTGTCTAAACTTTGGGAATTGCCCAGCAGACCATAGATTTCTACCCGCTGTTGCAGGGCCGCATCGAGCTCAGCCCTCAGTTCCGCAACCCCCTGGATGCTGGCCTTTTGCTGCTCCAGTTGAGCTTCCTTTTGGGCGACTTCGGTCTCTAGGGTGGTTTTTTGCTCTTGAACGGGTTTAACCAAAAAGTTGTAGAGGAAGTAGGCTCCCACCAAACCCAGGAGGGCCAGGGCAATGCCCTGCACCCGGGGCGTCAACTCGATGCCAAAGGCGGTGGGGTAGCTGGGGGCCACCTCCTGAAATCTATCGTCCTCAGCGGGAAGAAAATCGCCAGTCGCCGTCATTGTCCGCTCACTCCTGTTTCTCTGAGAGCACGTAAACGAGTCACCAAACCCACAGCCCCCTGCCGTTCCAGTTCGTCAACCAGTTCCGAGGCGGGGGTGTCGGTAATATTGGCTCGAATGGTGTAGTCCACTAAAAAGCTGGGGGTATCCAAGGGGGTACCTGGGCAGCGCCCATCTACGGTGGGGTCCAGCAGTTCAGACTGACGCTGGGCTCGATCGATGGAAACCGTGGAGGATTCCAGCAGGGGCGATCGCTTCAGCACCAGGGCAAAGTCGTTGACATCGTCAAAGCTACAGGCAACCCCCTCAACGGAAATCCCCCCTGCTTTGGGGGGCGGGGCCTCGGGATTGGTAGCGGGAGTCACCCCGGCATCCTGGCTGAGACGGGTAATTTGCACGCGGGCTGGGGTGCGATCGCGGAGGTCTTGGAGCAACGCCGACCAGGGGACGATCTCGTTAAACACTGAGACAAAGGCCGCATTCTCCGCCCTCACGGCGTCAATCTGCCCCTGAATAGCGCTGACCTCCTGGAGTTGGCTTTGTATGGCGGCCAATTCCGCATCTAATTGAACGCTTCTAGCCTGCAGTTGGTTCACCTGATTGCGGGTATAGAGCCAGTACCCCCCTACCAAGGCGAGGGGGACCAAGGCCCCAATTAAGCCATAGACCAGCGGCCTACGATCCGCTGGTGCCCCTGGCCGGGTTCTGGGGCGGGTCTGAAAAACCCGCACTTCCCGATCCTTGAGGAAATTAATGTCGAGACTGTACATAGCTATACCTCCCGCAAGCTTAGGCCCAGTACCGTGGCCAGAGCTGGCCGCTGACTCTCTGGAATATCCTCGGCTAAATCTAAGGACAGGGCCGAAATTGGGTCGATCTGGCTGGTGGGGATACTCAATCGCTGGGCCAGAAATTCATCCAGTTGGCCGATGGAAGCCCCTGGGCCAGCTAGCAGCAGTTGCACGACCTCCATCTCTTCTTCCTGGTTTAGGTAAAAATCAATGGAACGCCGCAGCTCATCGGACAGCTCACCCAGTACCCTCAGCATGGCTGTAGTGCCCGGGTTAGTGCCGCCGCCCCCCACCTGCAAAGCCCCCACCGTATCCATGGTTTGAACCGGCACTGTCATGCCCTGGAGCAGATCCGTGTGGCGCGAAGGGGGTAAATTCATGGCGCGGCTGAGCGCACTCTGCACCTGATAGGTGCCCGTCGGCACGGTTCTGGAGAAGTGGGGTACACCATCGACAATGATAGAAATCTCAGTGCTCTCAAAACCGATGTCCACCACTGCGGCCGCCTCCTGGGGAGTAAACTGGCGCAATTGTTCGCGGATGGTGCGGATCAAGGCAAAACTAGAGGTTTCCAAAACATTAAGGGTTAGTCCCGCCTGCTGAAAGGCCTCAATGTAGGAATCGGTGAGCTCCTTACGGACCCCCACCAGCAGCACCTTGACCTTTTCAATGCCGTCCTCATCTACGAAGTAACCCAGCTTTTGGTAATCCACATCGGCCTCTTCCCTCGGAAACGGCAGATACAAGCTGGCCTCCTGATTGAGCACCATTTCCCGCAGTTCTTCGTCATCTAGTTCGGCGGGCACCGGAATAATTTTTGCTACCGCCCGACCGGGTATCGCCGTGCTCGCCTGCTTGACCTTAACCTTGCTCTCCGTCAAAACCGTTTGAATGGCATCGGCCATCGCAAAGGTGTCGAGAATTTGTCCCTCTTCGTAAACCCCTTCGCCAATATCGACCGAAGCCAGGGTTTCTAACTTTAAGCTCGTGCCTTGTTTTCGTAGTTGGGCCAGGTTGACCTTTTCCGGAGTCAACTCAATGCCAACGCCCGGAGGCTTACGATTAAAAATGGCTTTCAAACTATCCACAGCAGTATCCGCAAAGGGTAATCAACGAGGGTTTGATCGAGATTCGCCAGCGCCCAATTTTACCTGTAAACCTCTTGGCCCGCCGGGAGGCAATCGTCAAAACGCCCAAAGCATAGGGGTTTGAGTTAGCCCACTGGGCCGCCAATCAGCCCTGGTAAAAATGTGCTAACGAATGGTACACAATTTGATCGAGATTTTCCACTTTTGAGACCCTAAACCCAGCCTGGCTTGAAGGATCCCTAGAGAGTTAACCAGATCTTCCCAACCGTAAGAGGCCAGGAAAAATGATTGTATATTTGCTACGAACCTAGGGACTCTGCTGAACACAGAGCCCCCCGCCGATCGGTTGCTAGCCATCGCCATAACCTACGGAAAATCTTCAACTTTAAGAACTAACGACTAACCCTGATGGACGTAAAGCGATACCCTAATGGAGCCTAGGTCTAAACTCCAAGGCTGGATGCCAACCAGATCCTCTGGTCTCACCAGCGATATTAGCGAGATTTCAGAAAACTGAGCACTTAATATTTGAAAAAATCTAGTTTGGTTTAGCTATGGCCCCATCTGCTCTTCCCGTCGTTGCCGCTGCGCTGGGCACCCCACTGCAACCAGGGGCGCTGCGCCTGCTTTTACTGGGAGCTGGTGAATTGGGTCGAGAGGTGGCCCTGGAGGCGGTGCGCCTGGGGCTAGAGGTGATTGCGGTGGACCGCTACGACCACGCCCCCGCCATGGCCGTGGCCCATCATCGCCGAGTCATTGACATGCTGGATGGGGCGCAACTCCGCCAGGTGGTTGAGCACACGCAGCCCAGTTTGATCGTGCCGGAGGTGGAGGCGATCGCCACCGATACCCTGGTGACCCTGGAGGCCGAGGGTTGGCGGGTGATTCCCACCGCCCGGGCCACCCAGCTCACCATGAACCGAGAAGGGATCCGCCGCCTGGCAGCAGAGGAACTGGGGTTGAAGACCTCGCCCTATCGGTTTGCCGCCACGGAGGCCGAGTATCTAGACGCCGTAGCCGCCCTTGGGCTGCCCTGTGTGGTCAAGCCGATTATGAGTTCCTCCGGCAAGGGCCAGAGCACCGTGCGACAGGAGAGCGAGATTCTGCCCGCCTGGCACTATGCCCGCGAGGCCGGTCGGGGCAAGGGCGATCGGGTCATTGTCGAGGGCTTCATCCCCTTCCACACCGAAATTACCCTACTGACGGTGCGAGCCGCCGATGGCACCCACTTCTGCCCCCCCATTGGTCACCGCCAGGAATCCGGCGACTACCGGGAGTCCTGGCAGCCCTGCCCCCTTCACCCCGACACCCTAGGCATCTGCCAAACCATGGCCCGCCAGATTACCGAAGCCCTCGGTGGTTGGGGTCTGTTTGGGGTAGAACTGTTCATTGCCGAACCACCCGACCAGCCCCAGACCGTCTACTTCAGTGAAGTCAGCCCCCGCCCCCACGATACCGGCATGGTAACGATGGTGAGCCAAAACCGCTCGGAGTTTGAGCTGCACATGCGCGCCATCCTGGGTTTGCCGATTGGAGAGATTCGACTGCTGCAGCCTGGTGCCTCAGCGGTGATCCTCGCCTCCGGCGCCAGCGATGCTCCCCGCTACGAGGGGCTAGATACGGCCCTGCAAATCCCCACCAGCCAGGTACGCCTGTTTGGCAAGCCCACCGCCCACCCCAACCGCCGCATGGGGGTGGCCCTGGCCCTGGGGGAGACCGTGGATCAGGCTCGGGAACGGGCGATCGCCTGTGCCCATCGGGTGCGGGTGGTGCTATGATCCACAGGCTTTCCCTGACTGAACCCCGTTGCTCCCATGAAACGACGATCCTGGATACGCTACGGCCTGATGGCCTTAACCGGTCTATTGCTGAGTTGGTTGCTGGCCTGTGGCAGTCAACCTAGTCCCTCGTCATCCCAGGCGGGCGAAGGCACCCAGGAAGTTGAGTTCTGGACTATGCAGCTTCAGCCCGACTTTACCGACTATTTCAATCCGTTGATTGCCACCTACGAGAGCGAAAACCCTGGGGTTAAGGTGCGCTGGGTGGATGTACCCTGGGCCGATATGCAGAGCAAAATCCTCACCGCCGTGACCGCTGGCACAGCGCCGGATGTGGTGAACCTTAACCCTGACTTTGCGGCTCAATTGGCTAGCCGCAACGCCTGGTTGCCGCTGGATGGCAAGGTGAGCGAAGCTGACCAGCAAACCTATCTGCCCCAAATCTGGCAGGCCAATACCCTGAATGGCCAGACCTTTGGCATTCCCTGGTATTTGACCACCAATGTCACTCTCTACAACCAGACTCTCCTCGATCAGGCTGGTGTGGAACCGCCTACCACCTATGCCGACCTGGCGAAGGTGGCCCGAGCGGTGAAGGATAAAACCGGCAAGTACGCCTACTTCACCACCTTTGTGCCAGAAGACGCCGCCGATGTGCTGCAATCCTTCGTGCAGATGGGGGTTTCCCTGGTGGATGACCAGGGCAAGGCCGCCTTTAATACTCCGGCTGGCAAGGCCGTGTTCCAGTACTGGACAGACCTTTACCAGCAAGATTTGCTGCCTAGGGAAGTCCTCACCCAGGGCCATCGCCGGGCCATTGAACTGTTTCAGGCGGGGGAGGTGGCGCTGCTGTCTACGGGGGCTGAGTTTTTCTCTACCATTGCCACCAATGCTCCCGATATTGCTGCGGTAACCGGCAGTGCGCCCCAAATTACCGGGGATACGGGCAAGAAAAATGTAGCGGTGATGAACCTGGTGATTCCAGCAGCTACGGACGTCCCCGATGCGGCCCTGGATTTTGCCCTCTACGTCACCAACAACGCCAACCAACTGGCCTTCGCCAAGGCTGCCAATGTCCTGCCTTCCACGGCGGCAGCCTTGAAAGATGCTTATTTTCAACCCCAGGATGGGGTCGTCAAGGGCGTGGACAAGGCCCGCTCTGTGAGCGCCAGCCAGATGTCCCAGGCCGAGGTGTTGATTCCTCCCATGGATGGCATTAAAGAGCTTCAGAGTATTCTCTACGACAATCTGCAGGCGGCCATGCTGGGGCAGAAAACCGTAGACCAGGCTGTAGCAGATGCGGCCACCGCCTGGGATGGGCGGTAGGTAAGACCGACCCCGAGAGATGGCCCTCAGCGGTGCCCCTAACGTCTGGTGGTAGAAAAGTTGTCAAACCAACCCCGCTTC
>DVEE01000303.1 GCA_015295885.1 Leptolyngbyaceae cyanobacterium M65_K2018_010 | reverse complement strand
GCCGCCGAGGAGGTGGAGGCGGAACTGGAGGCCGGCCTACTGACCCTGGAGTCCTCCGAGGAGGACGCCCCCGCCCCTGAGGCGCTCGCGGAGGAGGAATAAGGAGCCA
This sequence comes from Leptolyngbyaceae cyanobacterium M65_K2018_010, assembly GCA_015295885.1. GTDB lineage: Bacteria > Cyanobacteriota > Cyanobacteriia > Phormidesmidales > Phormidesmidaceae > Nodosilinea. The sequence goes on along the minus strand of DVEE01000303.1, from coordinate 6,504 downwards.
GGCTCCCACCCCCGGCTGGGTGTACAGAGATCCTGCCTGTTAGCCGGGGTGGACCAGGCCCCAGACCGGTATGAAACCGAACTACAGGCGCTGTGTGAGTTGTCGGCGGGTGGGCCCCAAACAGGAGTTTTGGCGGCTAGTGCGGCTGGCTGGCGGTACTACCGTTTGCCTGGATCAGGGCCAGGGGCGATCGGCCTACCTATGCCCCCGAGCCGACTGTTTGCGTTTAGCCCAAAGGAAAAATCGCCTGGGGCGGGCTCTGAAGGCATCGCTGCCAGAGACCCTCTGGGAGACTCTCTGGCAACGGCTGGGGGAAACCAGCCAGGATCCTCCTCCCCCACCCACCGCTGAGGAGGACGATAGGTAGGAGGCAAAATGGTGTAATAGAAAACTTTTGCAAATCAACTGCCCCATCTTCCCTTTACCTCTGCGACCCTATTCATTAGGGGGGTAACTGATTAAACTTGGAATACGGGGGTATCCGACGGCAAACTTGCCGGTCGATTCAAACAATCGGTAGACTGGCTGGGGGAGTCTAGGGACTCCTAGGCATTGGTTTACCCTGCCTTGCTAGGCTAACGCATGCGTCAGAAGGGATTGATGTCGTTTTGTTGGACGAAGCAGGTTGGTTTTATGAAATAACTCTTGACTAGCGTAGGGAGAAGTGGATGAACGGCAAAGTAAGGATTTACGAGTTGTCCAAGGAACTGAATTTAGAGAATAAGGATATTTTGGCGATCTGCGATCGCCTTGACATTGCCGTGAAGAGCCACAGCAGTACCATCGCTGAGTCGGAGGCGGAGCAGATCCGGGCCGCTGCTCAAAAAATGCGCCAGAGCCCCCCGGCCGGACGACCCGACCGGCCCCGTCCCGCCCTGGCCAAAAATGGGAACCGTCCGGAGCAAAAGCAGCAGATTCTAGAAATTCGCCGTCATCGAGTTGCGCCCAAGCCCGAGCGGGCCGCGGAGGAATCAGAGACCAGCCCAGCGGTGGCTGCGGCCCCCGCGAAACCGCTCCGTCCAGCGGGGGACGGGCTGACTAAACCACCGAGTCGATCGGCCCTAGAAAGCACCGAAAGCCCAGGGGATGACAGTCGTAAACCCCGACCGATGATGGCCCCCCCGCGACCGCCGGCCGCAGCGGCCCCAGTCCCTGAAGATACCAACCCTGAGATGGTCCAGGCGACATCCCTACCCGCGGCCGCCCCTAGACCTAAATTAGCTGGCCCCCCTGCTCGCTCAACGGCCAGCCCGGCTGCGGGCCCTATTCCCAGTGCTGATAGAGCCAAACCCACCCGCCCAGTGATTAAGCGGGTTGAACCCCGCAATCTAGATCAAGAGGGCGCTGCGCCTCGGCCCACGATCCCCATTCGCGAGGTCGATGAAGAGGAGACCATGCTGCGGCTTAAGCCTAAGCCTAAGTTACGCCGCCCCGATGCCCCTGAAACCCAGTCCCGCGAGGAGGCTACCCGCAGCCTGACTGAACCGGGTGAACCCGACTCCATATCGGTGATTGGAGTAGATGAGCTGGATCTGGAAGGTCGGCTCCGTCGTCCTACCCCGCCCCGCCACAAGCGCAAGGAACGGGAAGAGGAAGACGACGAAATGGAAATGCGCGACAAGGTCGGCAAAGCCAGCAAGTCGAAACGGCGTGGTCAGTCCGTGCTTGAAGACGAGGACGAGGATCTGGAAGCTCTGGTGGAAGAGCTCGAAGACGAGGAAAAATCCCTTGAGGCTAACCATCTGAGTCTGTCCCTGGCGCGTCCCCCCAAACCCAAGAGTGCTACCGGCAGCAAACCCTCAACCCCAACGGTCAAGAGCCATCGGCCCCAGCAGCGGGAGAGCGGTGGTGGTCGTTCCCGCCGCGATCGCCGCGAGGCGGCTCCCAAGCAAGAGCGCCCCGAGCTGATTGTGCTGACCGAAGGTCTGACGGTCCATGAGTTAGCCGAGCAAATCATGGTGCCCGAAACCGAACTGATTAAGTCCCTATTTTTCAAGGGCATTGCCGCCAATATCAATCAAACCTTGGACATTGACACCGCCCGCATGGTGGCGGAAGAGTTTGATGTGCTGGTGGAAACCACCGAAGCCGAGTCAGAGGCGAAGAAAGTCACCGAGATGCTCGACGCCGAAGACCTGGAAAATCTGCAGCGGCGACCACCGGTGGTGACCATTATGGGCCACGTTGACCACGGTAAGACCACCCTGCTTGACTCCATCCGTAAGACCAAGGTTGCCCAGGGGGAAGCGGGTGGCATTACCCAACACATTGGCGCTTACCACGTTGACGTGGAACATGCCGGTGAGTCCCACCAGATTGTCTTCCTGGATACCCCCGGCCACGAGGCCTTTACCGCCATGCGAGCCCGGGGCACGCGAGTGACCGACATCGCAATTTTGGTGGTAGCAGCCGACGATGGGGTCCGCCCGCAGACCATTGAGGCAATTAGCCATGCCAAGGCCGCGGAAGTCCCACTGATTGTGGCTATCAACAAAATTGACAAGGAAACCGCCAATCCTGATCGGGTCAAGCAGGAGCTCATGGAGTACGGTCTAGTCCCAGAAGAGTGGGGTGGCGACACCATTATGGTGCCGGTCAGTGCCCTGTCTGGGGAAAACCTGGATACCCTGCTGGAAATGATTGTGCTCGTAGCTGAGGTGGAAGACCTGCAGGCTAACCCCGATCGTCGGGCCCGGGGCACGGTGATTGAGGCCAACCTCGACAAGGCTCGGGGGCCTGTGGCGACGCTGCTGGTCCAAAACGGGACTCTTAGGGTGGGCGATTCCCTGGTGGCGGGAGCTGTGCTGGGCAAGGTGAGAGCCATGCTCGACGATCGCATGCAGCGAGTCGAGGCCGCCACCCCCTCCTTTGCGGTAGAGGTGCTAGGTCTCAACGACGTACCCGCCGCCGGGGACGAGTTTGAGGTCTACCCCGATGAAAAAACCGCCCGAGCCGTAGCCGACAAGCGCATGTCTGAGCAGCGTCAGTCTCGCCTACAGCAGGCTATGGCCTCTCGCCGCGTGACCCTGAATACGATCTCGGCCCAAGCCCAGGAAGGAGACCTGAAGGATCTCAACCTACTGCTGAAAGCCGACGTTCAGGGATCTATCGAAGCCATTTTGGCGGCCTTGCAGCAGTTGCCCCAGGATGAGGTGCAGATTCGAGTGTTGCTGGCGGCTCCTGGCGAGATCAGCGAAACCGACGTGGATCTGGCCGCCGCCAGTGGGGCTGTGATTGTGGGCTTCAACACAACTCTGGCACCGGGAGCCCGGCAGTCAGCTGACCGTTTAGGGGTCGATGTGCGGGACTACGAGGTGATCTACAACCTGCTGGATGACATCCAGGGGGCCATGGAGGGTCTGCTAGAGCCTGAAATGGTAGAAGAACCGCTAGGGCAGGTAGAAGTTCGGGCCGTCTTCCCGGTGCGCAAGGGCTCGGTAGCCGGTTGCTACGTGCTGTCTGGTAAGGTAACCCGCAACTGTAACCTGCGAGTCGTCCGCGCCGGTGAAGTGGTCTACACGGGCAAACTCGATTCCCTCAAGCGGATGAAAGAAGACGCTAAGGAAGTGGCCGCGGGCTTTGAATGTGGTATCGGCATTGACAACTTCAATGACTGGAAGGAAGGCGATATTATCGACGCCTTCCGAATGGTAACCAAGCGACGTACTTTAGCAATGGCGTAAACCCATGGCCCCGTTTCGCTATGACCCTTACCTCTGGATTCACCTGGCCGGGGTGGCTACGGTTCCTCTCTGGCTAGCCATCTGTGGTTTAGGCTTAGCGGTGGGTAGCCCCCAGTGGCCTGAGCTGGAGCTGAGCATGATACTTGCCCTGGGTGTGTTGCCCGTAGTGGGGATGCAATTGCGGCGGCCCTTCTGCATTTTCAGCCTGTTGTTACTCACCCTCAAGCCCGAGGCACTCACGGAGGACCAACGGCGCCTGTTAACCCTGTTTCGTCAGGGATGGATTCGTTTAGTGGCTGTGGTCGCTCCCCTGCCCCTCGTGTGGGTACTCCTTCAGCTCTATCCGGTGGCCCTAGTGGCCGCTGATATGACCCCCTTTGGGGCCTGGGGGCGCTGGGGGGGATTAGCCATGGCCGCGGTTAGTTTTCTCATGGCCAATTTATTTTGGCAGGTGCCCGTGAGTGTTCTTCTAGTGATGGCGACCTCAGAGCAACGCTTTCAGGCGACGCTGCCCTACGCCGTGGCCCTGATACCCACCAGTTTTACTCAGGTGGGCTTGCCCTTGCCGCGCCTGCTACCCACCGTCTTACCCCCGGTCGCTGCCCGGGCCGCTGCGGTGCCGGTGGACCTTCCTGATCTGTCCCCGTTGGAACCCTCTGAACAGCCGCCAGACCGTGACCTACAGGCGGACTCTGTCACGCCACCAGAACCTAGGGATGAGCCAGAACCCAGCTTCCACCACGACCTGGGAGACATGGCGACCTATCACCCTGTGCCGGGCCCACCGCCGGAGGTGATAGAAGCGGTCAAAATAGAGTTGGTGAACCCTGAGGAAGAGCAGCAGGGGCGGGAAATTGAGGTAGCCTCCGTGGGGATTGCTGAATTCCCCTTGGGTAGGGCAGATAACCCTGAATAATTGTGGTTTTGGTCACACCCTGGGTGAGGAGCTTGAGTTATGGTAAAGCTAAAGGCCAAACGCTTTGGGCAATGCTGGCCAGTTTCCTGGAAGCATCCATTCTCACCCTTAAGGGCCAATTTAGAAGTATCGATTGCTTGAGACGTTACCGAGGCAGCCATGGCCGCATCCCGTTCTGCAGATTCCAAGCAGCTTTCCGATCATGCTCGTATTTGGTACAGCCTTAAATGTGCCATCGCCAATAGCTCTGGCTTTAGGAGTTGGAAAAGCGAACTGGTAGAGGGTGAAGCTGAGAGTGCTTCCCTAGATTATCTTGTGCGCCGGTATCTCCGAGAAACCCTGGAAACCCTAGCCTATTGAGCTATCCCGAGGGCTGGTCTGCCACTGACCCAAGTGCAGCGACAGGTCACTACTGCTGTTTTTTATACTTGATAGTAGCTGCGATACCAGCGCACAAAGGCTTGAATACCTACTTCGATGGGGGTGTAAAGCCCACCGCCGCCACTAAATCGCTCACATCGGCATAGGTGCTGATGACCTCCCCTGGTTGCATCGGTTGCATGATTTTTGTGGCGGGTTTACCCACGGCTGCTTCAATCGCGGCGATTAACCGCAGCAGTTCCACAGGTTGGTGATTGCCCACGTTGTAGATCCGATAGGGGGCGGTGGTACCTTCCCTGGCTGAATCCGGCAGACTCTGCGCGGTGGGGAGATGCTCCATTACCCGCACCACCCCTTCTACCACGTCATCGATGTAGGTAAAGTCGCGCTTCATGCGGCCATAGTTGTACACCTGAATCGGGCGATCGCAAAGAATCGCCTCCGTAAATTTGAAGTAGGCCATATCGGGCCGCCCCCAGGGTCCATACACCGTAAAAAATCGCAACCCTGTGGTGGGTATTTGGTACAGACTGCTGTAGGCGTGGGCCATCAGTTCATTGGCTTTCTTGGTAGCACCGTAAAGAGACACTGGGTGATCGACCCGATCTTGGACAGAAAAGGGGACCTTGCGATTGGCCCCATAGACAGAACTGGAGGAGGCAAACACCAGGTGCTCGACCTCCATTTGGCGGCACCCCTCCAGCAGATTGAGGAACCCCGATAGATTGCTATCGGCGTAGGCAAAGGGATTTTCCAGGGAGTAGCGCACCCCCGCTTGGGCCGCGAGATGAATCACATACTGAAATCGATGCTGGCGAAACAGATGGAGCATCCCCCTGCGATCAAACAAATCCAGAGGCTCAAAGGTAAAATGGCGGTGACTTTGCAACTGGCTCAGCCGACCCCGCTTGAGGCTGACATCGTAGTAATCATTGAGGTTGTCGATACCATAGACAGCGGTACCCGCCTCCAATAACCGCAGGGCGACAAAATAGCCAATGAAACCGGCCACCCCGGTAACCAGTACAGCCATCGTGACTCTCCTCCTAGGAGGCCGAACAACTCTAACCAGGGTATACCGCCCCAGGGCAGGATCGGCAGCCAGCACCTAGGAGCTAAGAGTTGGCTAGCTTCTCAGGCTTACGTCTAATTCCTAATGCCTGAGTTTCTCTGGGGTCCCCTGGGTTGGGCTTTTTCCTTGCGCTCCCAAAGGAGTACTGCCTAAATCTTAATTCTTTCCCCTAATTTTACCTGGGGTGAGAACCGTCGACAGCCATTGGGGCTATCGGTGCTAGGATCAGGCAAAAGTGAAGCAAAAGAACGCTAAAAGAACAAGAAGGACGTAGTTGTCGATGCAAGAAATTGAAAAATCAATATCCTTTGATGGTCGTGACATTAAGCTGAGAGTTGGGCTTTTAGCTCCCCAGGCGGGCGGTGCGGTGTTGGTTCAATCGGGTGAAACCGCTGTGTTGGTGACGGCCACCCGGGCCGCCGGTCGAGAAGGAATCGACTTTTTGCCGCTCC
>DVEE01000205.1 GCA_015295885.1 Leptolyngbyaceae cyanobacterium M65_K2018_010 | reverse complement strand
CGTGGAGCAACCGCAGGGAACAGTTCAGCATGACGATGCCCCGTATCCAATCCGGATGATCCACGGCGGCTTGCATGGCAACCACGCCGCCAATGGAATTGGCAACCAGGTAGGCTGGTTGCCCAATCACCTGCTGGCAAAAGGCGGCAATTTGCTCCCCCCAGGTTTCAAAGGTGTAGGGGAGCGGCTGAAAGGGAGCCGGTTTGTCGGATAACCCAAAGCCAATCAGATCGATGGCAAAGGCACGGTACTGTTGCCCGTAAACGGGTAAATTTTTTCGCCAGTGATCACTTGAAGCCCCAAACCCATGGATACAAAGAACCGGTTCTCCGTCATCGCCGATCTCTTGATAGCGAATGGAGAACCCCTGCCAGGACCAGGTTTTCGTCTGGGGACGATCTAGAACAGAAGCCACAACCCTGCCGCAAAAAGGAACTTCATATAAGTTAACACTCCTTTGTGGGGGCTGGGGTGGTCATGGTGGTCTGCCTAGGTTCTAAGTTTCCCTCCCCAGGCAGGGCCCCAGTCGGGGGCTGGTGGTGGGCCAGCCAGGCTAACCAGGGCAATCCTGGATCGAGTCCCGGAGTCAACCAGCCGCCAGCTGGCTACCCCTGACTGGCCGAAACGATGGCCGTTGCCTTAGCGAAACTGGGCTGCGGATCGGGGCACGGCGAGGCTATCAGCCAGCTTCCGCACAGCCGCTACCATGGCCAGGGGATCGTTGAGCCTGTTCACCGCCGAGCCAACCCCGACCCCTGCCGCCCCGGCCGCGATCGCCAGGGGAGCCGTCACGTCCGATAGACCCGAAGCACAAAGCACCGGCACCCCAATGGCCCTAGAAATTTCGTGGGCGGCGGCCAGGGTGGGAGCGGCCTTTTCTATGAGCCCCAGGGTGCCCGGGTGGGTGGGTTGGCTGGTAGTTCCTCCCTCGGTTTGAATGATGTCGGCCCCAGCAGCGACCAGGGCTTCGGCCAGGGTCACCTGCTCATCTAGGGCCAGAATGTGCGGCACCGTCACAGAAAGGGGAACGGTGGGGAGGAGGGCGCGGGTACGCTGGGTCAGCGCCAAAACCTCAGCCGCTTCAAAGCGACGGCCCTGGGCATAGAAGGCGTCGAAGTTACCAATCTCAATCAGGTCGGCCCCTGCCGCCACGGGTGCTAAAAAGGCCTCTGGTTCTACGGCAGAAACACAGATGGGCAGTGGGGTGATGGCCTTAGCCTGACGCACCAGGGCCGCATCGGCGGCTATATCAACCAGGCTGGCTCCTCCCAAATCCGCAGCCTTCACCACGGCCATTACCCGTTCGCTGTCAAAGTTGGTCAACCCGCTGATGATTTTCAGGGCTTGGCGGTTAGCAAGGGCCTGTTTCAAGTCAGAACGCATAGGGATTACTCTCATTCACAAAGTCAAATTTGCCCTATTGTCGCACTCTAGGCGCGGCGGTGGAAGGGTCTAGCGCCTGACTCCCCGCAGTACCGCTTCGCCATTGATCACCTCCAGGCCATCCAGGGTAATGCCCGTTTGGGGCAGGGCCAGGTTAATCGTTTCATTTAACTGGGCGAGATCAAGCCCGGTGAGTCGAGCGGCATCGGCTAAGGAGAGTTGAATGCGCCCCACTTGAATGCGCGTGCCATGGTCCAATACCAAGCGACCATTCTCGATCCGAGGACGACCTTCGATGCCCAGGTAGAGGGGGCGATCGCCCAGCATAGGCACCGTATTTAAGGCCTGTTGCACGGCGCGCTGGGCCTGGGGCGGCAGGTCCTGGGTGGGAATATCCGCCGGGTTGACGACCACCCCTGCCCTGAGCCGATCCCCCTCCAGGCTGGCGTTGATGCTCTGGGTGGCCTGGATCAGCCCTGCGGCTTGGGGGGTTTGGGCTAACCCCTGCAGAACCAGTTGATTCACGTCCGCTTCCGTCAGCAGAATTTCCACGCGATCCGGGCCTGGATAGCGAACCCCCTCCCCCGTGGCCAATTTGCTTTGCAGTAGGTTGCCCTGCCCCTGACTGAGAATTTCGTCTGGACGGATCACGGCTGCACGGGAAGAGTGCCAGTCGGGCAGGGCTGTGGCCCGCTGCCAATAATAGGCCGCGCCAGCTCCGGCCCCGGCGGCAACGCCCACCAGCGCAAGTAATCCAAGTCCCACAGAGGGCTTCATCGCCATAGTCCCTAACCCTAGTTCGTCCTAGCTATAGACCGTTGAGCATCCAATCTGTTGAGCATTCAATCTGTTGAGCATCCAATCTACTGACATTTTTTTATTTTGACCATCGCGGCTCCCCGTCACTGGCGGCGGTCATGATTCCCAGCCCAGGAGCGGGGCCTTAGGGCAGGCTTGAGAGAAAGGTGACAATTGCCTCAGCCGTGGTTTCTGGTTTTTCCAAGTGGGGCACATGGCCACACTGGGGAATCCACACGAGCTGGCTGTTAGCGATTGTTTGCTGAAAGCGAGTTGCATCCCGAGTACCCAGAATGCGATCCTGTTCACCCCAAATCACCAGGGTTGGGTAGGTAATGGCGGCAATCTTATCGCCTAAAAAGTTATAACCGCCGCTTTTGGTAAAGGCAATTAAGGCCTCCTGCCAAGCCGGACACTGGAGGTGCAGCGCGGCACAGAGTTCGGCGTCGGCGGTGACCAGGGTTTTGTCGTAATAGGCTTGGCGGCTAATGGACCGCCGCACCCAGGGGTTGCGCAAAAAGGCCGTGGCCCATCTATCCACCGGAGGCACCATCCATCTATCCATAGCCAGGCCAGCGGCAAAGCCCGCACTGTCGATCAGCACTAGGCCAGCCACGGTTTCGGGATAGGTCAGGGCCAGGTCAATGACCACGGCTCCCCCCATGGAAGCCCCGACCCACACCACCGGTTGGCCAATCTGCTGCTGCCAAAAGCTGTAGAGGTGGAGCTTGATGGCCCCAGGGGAGAGGCTGGGGCTGAGGCGGCGATCGCTAAAGCCAAAGCCAAGTAAATCCATCGTCCAGGTTTGCCGATGGGCGGCCAAGTGGGGCCCGAGGCGGCGAAACTCAAGCTGAGAACTGTCAAATCCGTGGATTAAGACCAGCGGAGCTTCACCCGCCCCCGCTACGGTGTAGGCCGTAGGGATGGCCGTCGCCGCCAGTGGCGTGAGCACCTGGCAAGGCTGAATGGCCGCGGCCATTTGTCTGGAGGTAGCTTCCGTCAGGGCCTGGGCGGCGGGGGGCAAAGGAGAGTTACTCATAGAGGGCGAATAGGTGGTCTAGTTCCTGCTGCATAATCCCATGGACTCGCTCGTAGCACTCATTCACGTAGGCGGCGTCATGGGCGGCCGCTGGGCCGTAGCGGCTAAAGGTGATCGGAGCACAGACCCGCGTGTGCAGGGGAACGGGCAGGGGAATGTTGGGCAGCGGCCCCAGGGCCAGACCCCAGGGTAGTCCTAGGTAGAGCGGGAACGTACCGGGGTCAAACCCCAGGGGCCAGGGCCAACCCCGCTGGTGCAGGGCCACCACCTGGGCGTGAAAGTCCGCCAGCACCCACAGGGTATCGTGGGCTCCGTGGGAGATCAGGGGCACAATCGGGGCTGACTCCAGCAGAGCTAGCTTGATAAAGCCCTTTTCTCCAAAGAAACAAACCTGGTTGCGCAGACTATGGGGGCGAAACACATCCCGCACCCCACCCGGATAAATCAGCACCGCCGCCTCCCGCCGTAGGGCCTGCACCGCCAGATGAGATTCAGCTCGGATACAACCGGCCCAGGTCGCCATCCGGGCCACCCCCGGAAATACCCGCCACATCTGGGGGTCCATGAGGGCGTAGGCGGGGCGATCGGAACCAAAGCGACGGATCCAATCGTAGGTCATCATCACCGCATCGGGGGCGGCCAGCCCACCGTTATGGGAACCGACCAGCAGCAGGCGCCCCTGGGCGGGGATCTGCTCCCAACCCTCGGTTTTAACCCGAAAGTAATGATGGTAAAACCAGTCGAAAAAAGGCAGCATCTGATCGATCAGGGCCGGGTTGCGATCGTCTAAGGACCAGCCGTTGCAGCTAGCCGGTGAGGCCCAGGAAGCTTGCCAGAACAGTCTCAAAAAAGTGATTGTGGCTGGCCCCAGGGTGGCCCAGGTCGTCTGAGGCAGGAGCGGTTCAGTCACGGATATCGGCATGCTCGGTAGGAAATACAGCCGCTGAGGCCGCCCCCTGGGGCTATTGGGTCACCAACCTAGGACTGAGGCGGTCTGGATTCCCCAGCCCCAGGGACCAATTTACTCTCAGCTTTACAAAATTATTTCATTTTCTGGGGTTTCGGTGAGGCCAGGGTTGGCGCCGTCCCCTGCCTCTTCCCCCGCTGTCATGCCCCGGCTATGAATAGGAAAGCACTGTGACTTCGCCGACCTGGCGGTAATCATCCATGGAAGAAAACCAGCGACCGAAGGTGGTCTTAATTGGTGGCGGCACCGGCATTAGCACCCTACTGGCAGAGTTTAAGAAGGTCGCCGAAGTAACCGCTATTGTCTCGATGATGGACAGCGGTGGTAGCAGCGGGCGGCTGCGGGATGAGCACGGTATCTTACCGCCGGGGGATATCCTGAAATGCTTGGCCGAACTCCTCCCCGAAGATACCCAGGGAGCCCGCTGGCGAGACCTACTGAACTACCGATTTCTCAAGGGCGATGGTCTCAAAGGGCACAGCTTGGGTAATTTATTACTGGCGGCGGCCTACGATTGGGAAGGTGGGGCCGCCTTTGGCATTGAAGCCATTGCCAATTTGTTAAAGATTCAGGGGCAGGTGCTGCCGGTTACCCTCAATGATGTGAATCTAATTGCCAAACTCAGCGATGGCCGTGAATTAATCAGCGAATCCCAGATTGATTTGCGCACCGATCGCGATCGCTGGATTGAATACATCTACCTCTCTCGCCGCGCAAAGATCTACGGTCCAGCGGCCCAGGCCATTCGGTCGGCCGATCATGTGATTATTGGTCCCGGCAGCCTGTTTACGAGTATTTTGCCTAACTTTCTGGTGGAAGGTTTAGTCGAGGCCCTGCGCGAAACCCCAGCCCCCAAAACCTACGTGCTCAATCTGGTCACCGATCCCGCTGAGACCCACGGTTACAAAGCCTCTAACTTTATCGAAAAAGTTGAAGAATACCTGGGCCCCGGCGATCGGCTAGACTACGCGGTGATCAACACTGGCCCCGTGGAAGATAGGTTAAAGCGGCTCTATGCCCTGGAAAATAAGTTTCCCGTTGAAGCCGACCTGGATCACTGTCAACCCTTACTGAGCCAAGGCATCATTAGCGGCAATTTTGTTTCCGGCAAAACGGTGTTGCGTCACAACAGTCAGCAACTGGTCAAAACCTTGCTGCATCATGACAGTGTAGTCAGACTCAAGCGCCCCAGCAAAGTCGCCTAGGCCGTCCAGGAGCCAAGGTCTAGGGATGACTGTCTAGACCTGAGTCTGAATCTTCGCTATCTTCCAAGGAATGGGTGCCGTTGTAGAGGGCATCCAACTGCTCACGGGCATCTTTGACCGAAATCGACTTCATCACCAGGAGCGGTTCCCGAATCACCTGGCCGTCCTCGTCAAGCAGTTCTGGATGGGGCACAGGGCGGCGATTTTCGCTCTCAGGATAGGGGCGAGGTGCCTGGGGATTGCGGGCATTGCCACCTAGCAAAATTAAATTCCGTACCAGATTTGCTATGGCCAGGATAGCCAGAGCCGCAAATGCAATGATGTAAACGATATGCCACATACTTTTACCCTCTGGCCCAGCTGTGCCTATATTGACTGTAACCTGTTTGGCTCATTTTATGGATGAACTGGTTATGGATGAACTGGCTGGGCCCTAGGCTGAAGCTGCCCGGTGGCGACGGGCCAGGGCCCAGCATTCCGCCACCAGCCGATGCCAGCCCATGACCTGGGCGGTATCGACCCCCACCTGTCCGTCGGTGGCTTTCAGAAGGGCCGCGGCGGTTTGGGTTTCTGCCAGGGCCTGGCGCAGGCGTTCGGTCAGGTGGGCCTGCTGGTCCGTACTAAGGCCACCGATGGAACCCGTTTGCTCCAGTAGCTGGAGCGATCGGCCAAACCAATATTGAAAGTCCTCCAGCAGCGGGGCGAGGACTGACGCGAGCAGCTTGGTCTCATCGGAGGGAGAGGGAAGCGCCATCACACCAAATCCAAAACACATTATGGGCCTTTGAGTTTGTGGGCCTTTGAGTACAGCCTTGGGGGCTAGGGCAGGGTTTGCTTTCCAGCCTGAATCCTGGTTCTAACCTAGGGCTCTAAGCTGTCCTTAAATCCTAACGTAACTTCAGGATTCTTCCAGGCTACGGGGGGGAGAAGCTGGACCCAGGGGTTGCCACCCAGGCTGCCAAAGGGTTCTATTTTTAAGCTGTTGGGCATTGATCCAAAAGCGGACGGTAGGATCACAGGCGGCCACCAATTCCGCAAAGAGCCAAGTTCCCTGCTGTTTTCGGTTGGCTACCTGAAAGTGGCGCCATCCTTCGGTTGGGTGACAAGCGGTCCATTTGGAACCCAACAGGTGAGGAAATTTTTGCTGGCGGGCCATGGAACAGAGCGGATCGACGGGGCCGGGATACCGAATCAGGGGCTGAACAGGGGGTTGCCTAGGGGTTAGGGATCAGCGGGAAAATAAGATCCCGGTGGTGATCGGTCG
>DVEE01000078.1 GCA_015295885.1 Leptolyngbyaceae cyanobacterium M65_K2018_010 | reverse complement strand
AGAGGTGGATGACAGCCCCGAAATTCAGGCCGCCCAGGAAGTGTTTCTGATTTTACAGGACTTTGACCTCACCCGGCAGGGGCAGGTGCGCCCGCCCATGCCCCTGTTTCGCCGGTGGGGCCGCGAAGGAGCCCTGATCACGGTGAATGGACAAACGGCCCCGGTGCTGGACTTACCCCAGGGAGGGCTGCTACGGCTGCGGCTGCTGAATGCTTCGGCGGCCCGCTACTACCATCTGCAACTCACCGATCATCCCTGGTGGTTGATGGCCATGGATGGCGTTGCCCTGGAAACTCCGGTACCCCAAGAGACAGTGCTGTTAGCGCCGGGAGAACGGCTGGATTTTTTGGTGCCCGGCCAGGCTGCCCCCAGGACCTACGACCTGCGTAGCCTACCCTACGACCGCGGCATTATGACCATGGCAGGGGCCATGGGCCATGGGCCGATGATGGGGCCGGGTCGAGGCATGGCTAGGCCGCTCAACCAGCCGGTTATCCTGGCCCGCCTTCGCTATCAGGGCCAAACGACACCCGTGGCCCTGCCCACCACCTTAGGCCAGGTGGAAGTGCTGCCTGAACCGACTATCCTGCGAGAGTTCGTGCTCGACCACGGCATCGACCCCGTAACCGCAGACCCCTTTCTGATCAATGGTCGGGCCTTCGACCACCATCGGGTAGATACCCAGGTGAAGCTCGACAGCGTGGAAGATTGGGTGATTCAGAATCAGGCGGGTATGGATCATCCCTTTCATCTACACACCAATCGGTTTCAGGTGATCAGTCGCAATGGCCAGCCCGAACCCCTGCGAGCCTGGAAGGATGTGGTTAATATTCCTGCCTACGAAACGGTCAGAATTCGCATTCCCTTTCGAGATTTTGCCGGTAAAACCGTCTACCATTGTCACATTCTGGACCACGAAGACCAGGGCATGATGGGTGTTATTGAGATGCAACCGAGCTAGTGGAGCAACGGCTGGGGCCATCAAACCCGCCTGTAGGGGGCTCTCCCCCACAAACCGGTGATGGCTCTGGGCAGCGGCCCTAATCTCTCCCCCTCGGCCCCGGCATAGAGGCGATGACTGACACCAACCCTCCCATACCTTGGCCGCTGAGGCTGGAAACCGATCGTTTGATATTGCGTCCCTTCCAGCCCAAGGATTTTGAAGCCTGGTGCACCGGGCTAGCGGGGCGATTGCCCCAGCAATACCCCTATGACGAGGGGCCGATTAGCTTGGAGAGCTATGACGAAGCCTGGTTTACTGCCCTTTGCCAGCGGCACCAAGAACAGGCGCGTCAGGACTATGCCTATATTTTTGGTATCTTTTGCAAAGGCACTCAGCGACACCTGGGCCATGCCGATCTCTCCACCATTCAGCGGGCAGAAAAACAATGGGCCAACCTGGGCTATGGTCTGCATAACCAATACTGGCGGCAGGGCTTTGCCCAGGAAGCTGTCCGAGTGGTCCTTAGGGTTGGGTTCCAACAATTGGGCTATCACCGCATCGAAGCGGCGATCAATCTAGACAATTATCCCTCTATGGCCCTGGCGACCAAGGTGGGTTTGCAGCGAGAGTGTGTGCGGCGTGGGCGTGCGGCGTCGGGC
>DVEE01000379.1 GCA_015295885.1 Leptolyngbyaceae cyanobacterium M65_K2018_010 | reverse complement strand
CCGCCAATCACCAAACCTAAAACGCCGCCCGCCAGTTCGTTGCCCTGCCAGGTCTCAAAACTATAGGCCCAGCCAGTTTGGTACAGTTCCCAATAGACCTGCTTCAGTTCCGGTGAAATCCAGGTAGTGTCGCGATCCGCACAACCGTTGACCACCTCCATAAAGGCCCGGTTAATCGCGCCTTGAAAACGATTCTGGTTGAGGGCCCGCCGCAGGGATTTGGGATACCGAAACCGCTGATCCAGTGGGATCAAAGTGCGCTGACGACTCGAATACCAACCCAGGTCATCGCCATCGCCATCGGCCATGAGGAAATACCCCTGGGAGTAGCCACGAATAATGGCGTCGATGTCATAGCGGGGGGGGCTCACGGTCACTGTAATCGTCTCCATGCCAACGGTCCGCGCAAATAGCTAGACCCTAGCTTAATTATGGCGCGGGCGAACCCCCGTCGGTGCTGGTGCTTTTGGCTGACCCCAAGGGTCAAGCGGCCTAGGGAGACAACCACCCCTGCGGCCCCTATCTTTCCAGGGACGCACCCCCTAAACTAGCGTTTAGTCCCAGGGAGCCGAGCCCCTGCAGGGGCCAAGAGCAGCCGTAGCCTGGGCTGCGGCCAAGCAGGAGTTAACTCAGGGTTTCCAGGTAATCCCGCACCCGGTTGCGGCGTTTGGGTTGGCGCAGCTTTTGCAGCGCCTTGGATTCGATCTGACGCACCCGTTCTCGGGAAAGCTCTAAAGCTCGACCGATGTCAGCTAAGGAATAGGGCGTGCCATCCTCCAACCCAAAGCGTAGATTAATCACATCCTGCTCCCGATCGGTCAAATCAGCCATTAGCTGCTGCAGATCATTGCGCAGGGCTTCCCGCACCGCCAACTCCTCTGGGGATAGACTGTCGGTTTCTAACAAATCCCCCAGTTCCGTATCGCGGTCCTTACCCACTTTGGTTTCTAGGGAAACGGAGCGAGGTACTCGCAGCAGCACTTCGCGCACCTGGGCAGGGGTCATATCTAGTTCCCGGGCAATGTCATCTACCGTCGGAGTGCGGCCCTGCTCCTGGGAAAGTTTACGCTGGGCCTTTTTAATCTTATTGAGTTTTTCGGTGACATGGACCGGTAGGCGAATCGTCCGGCTTTGGGTCGCAATGGCCCGGGTAATACCCTGGCGAATCCACCAGTAGGCGTAGGTGCTAAAGCGATAGCCTTTGGTTGGGTCAAACTTCTCCACGGCCCGCTCCAGCCCCAGGGTTCCTTCCTGAATGAGGTCCAACAGTTCCAGGCCCCGGTTTTGGTATTTTTTGGCCACAGAAACCACCAGTCTCAGGTTCGCCTTGATCATGTGCTCCTTGGCCCGCAGGCCTTCGGCAATCATGGTTTCTAGTTCAGCGACGGAGAGGCGATTGAGCTCTGCCCAGGCCCGCTTCCCGGCGGCCAGGGTGGGTTTTAATTCGGCAATGGGTACCTCAGCGGCGGCGGCCCAGCGCTCGAGGGAGGGGCGATAGCCCAGTTGGGATGAAAGGCGATCGCGGGTTTGGAGCAGGGTGTGGTAAGTGTTTAAAATACCCCCCTGGGCCTGGGCCGCTTGCTGTAGATTGTCCAGCAACTGCATG
>DVEE01000532.1 GCA_015295885.1 Leptolyngbyaceae cyanobacterium M65_K2018_010 | reverse complement strand
CCTGACCTGTCGATGACCATTACCGGCATCTTGGCCGGTCTGGTCGGGGTTACCGCGGGCTGCTACGTAGTGGGCTATGCCGGTGCTTTTTGGATTGGGCTGATTGCGGGCATCATCGTGGTGTTTTCCGTCGGCTTCTTCGATAGCATCAAGATCGATGACCCCGTAGGCGCTATCTCGGTGCACCTAGTCAATGGGGTCTGGGGTACCCTGGCAGTTGGGTTGTTTGCCAACCCCAACAACTTTACCCAGGGTGGCGAAGGCATCGCCGGATTATTTTATGGCGGTGGCTTTGGCCAGTTAGGGGCTCAAATCATTGGCATTTTGTCCGTCGGTCTGTTTACGGTCGTGGTTTCCAGCATTATCTGGATGATTCTGAAATCCACCATGGGACTACGGGTCAGCGCCGAAGAGGAGCTCAAGGGACTGGACATTGGCGAACATGGGATGGAAGCCTACAGCGGCTTCCTGAAGGACACTACCGATATGAGTGGGATTCTCTAGCGGTTTACCTTCTTTAACAAAAATCGTCATGCCAGGGCATAGGGGGCTGTTTTTTACCGTCCCCTATGCTTTGTTTTTGGCTGCTAAACCAAGAGTTTGGCGATTGGTTACAAACTGCTAAGGCAAGACGGGCAACTGGTAGGCTATTGGGGAGTAACTGCCCCCGGGGGCGATCACTGAGGGGTTTACTTGGCCGGAGTAAGGCTCTCAGGGGTGATAACGACCTGGTTCCTAAGCTTGAATCATGAGTAATTCCACATCTGTAGTGGAAGAATTGCTAAACGCAATTCCCCAGCTTCGACCCAGACTCTATTTCAAGACCTCCTTAACCGCTTTGTCCCACGCGATGGAGGATCACGTACTGGCCGGGGCTGGTGGATCCTTGGTGATTGCCAGCTTTCAGCAGGAGCGCTTTTACCTGCAGGAGGCCAACCGCTATCTCAGAATCGCCGAGCTGAGCGATCATCTCTACGTGCTGTCGGCCCAGGGCACCAGCTTTACCAGTCGGTCAGACAATTACGAAACCATTGCCTTTGCCCCCGACGATGCCCTGGTTCACGAGTGGCACCTGGTGGTGATCAGTCCCGACTATCAGGCTTGTTTGATTTGCCGGGAACGCACCTCCCCGGAACAACTCGACGGGCCGTCGTTGGATCAAACCCGGCGCTTCGAGGGAATTTGGACCCAAGATCGCTACGTTACCCAGCGATCGGCGGAAATTTTGCTCCATCGCATAGAGACCTATCGCCCTGATATTGAGGCGAAAATTGCGATCGCTAAGCAGCATTACCTGACCCCCCTAGCCACACCCTCCGAGCGTCTGGATGGTAGCGGGGGCCCCGATCCCTTTACCCAACGGCTGATTACCTACCTACAGGCGGGGCAATACAAACTGCTGAAAGCTTACCAGGAGCAGGAAGCCATCCTCTCCAGTATGGTGGAGGGCGTCGTCGCAGTGGATAACACCGACCGGCTGATTACCTTGAACAAGGCGGGCAGCCGGCTGTTGATGGTCAACCCGGAAACTGTGAAAGGTCAGAGTATTCAGGAGATTATCCGCAATAAAGACCTGCAGCGCTTTCTCCAGCAGACCAGGGCGGCGG